>CAJXGP010000209.1 GCA_913053915.1 uncultured Ignavibacteriales bacterium
AAAACCTGTTAAGCGGAATTCGAGGACACCCGCTAATTGTAAGTAGAAAATTAATCCCGTTCAACAAAATTGACATTAGTATTGTGATTGATTTTTTTCTGGGTCTGGCTTTTATCCGGAATTATGCGGGTGTTTCATTAATTGTTACCTTGTTATATCGCGTCACTATTGCCACATGGTTTTAATTTTTTAGTGAAATTATTAATTTCATTTTGGTCAGCGTCAGAATTGAAACCATTTCTACAATTCGCGTGAATAAAGCCTCCATTCTTAATTCTCGACCTTTGTCATTCAATTCTTCTATGGACAAAAAATCAGACATTCTATCAATAAATATTTTCATTTGAGCGCTCATAGAAAACCAATATACAGGTGAGACAAAAATTATATTGTCATGTTTCAATAGGTGAGTCATCAATGGTAAAAAGTCATCATCGGTATTTTTATGTTCATAATCAAACGGAGAAATATTTTTTAAACTTAAATCAATAACCTCAATATTCAATTCTTTAGCAATCAAGTCAATTAGCTTTCCAGTATTTCCATTTCGTCTTGAGCTACCAATGACAGCAATCGTTTTGTTCATGTAAAAGCCTCTTTAGCGATACAACGTCCCAACGAGCGCATTGTTAGCTGCTGATAAGCTTCTTAATGTCTTTAATTCTTGGATCATTGAGAATAGGCTCCTTATTATCCTGAAGCCAACTTGTAGTCAACGTTGACTGGCGATTTTAAAATAAATAAGTCACTGTTTTCCAGTGCATCGATTGTTATAGTGTCGGTGTCTGTTATTCGTGCAAATGTATCAGTATGGATTTTGTTTTCTGCTATGTTTATTTTTCCACTCATTAAATAAAGCGAGTAAAAACTATCAGCTTGAAAATTAAATTCGTGCTTTCCTTTCTTTATTTTATAGCGCATTGCAGAAATACCCGGAGCATCTGTTTTAATCGGTGCATTTTGTCCTGCATATGCTTTTACTTCAAAAGTACCTTCCTTTACCCATTCAAATGAATCCGCTTGAAAATCTTTATAATATGGATTTTTTATTGAAGCTTTCTCAAAATCTGGATCAAACCATATTTGAAAAGCACGCGAGCCTTTTTTATATTTTTCTGAATGAGATAACCCTTTCCCTGCTTGTATATGTTGAACTCCACCGGCTGGCAAGGGTGTCCATACATTAGTTGCAGTATCAAAATGCTCTAATCCACCTTCAAAAATAAATGTTAGTATTTCAATGTTTTCGTGTGGGTGCATTCCAAATTCACCATCTTCAGGTGCTTCTACATGTGCCCAATATAAAAGGTTAGAATACACATGCCCTGAGATTGGCTTATTTTCATGTAATCGTCCTCCAAATAAATCAGCATTATGTTGTTGCTCTCTTTTTGTGATTTCAATATTCATATTTTATCCCTTTGCCGCTGATTTTTTATTGCATAACGCCTGCTTCACCGGCAGCCATAAGTGACTTGGATTTTTCGGCTTTTTGCAAAAGACATGACGCTTATGGCTGCCCGAGTGAAAGCAATTGTTAGTATATTTTTACTATGTTTATTCATTGACTCTAGGTAGCCCGCCCCATGCGCGATAAATTTTCCCATTTTCGTTTCCTTCAATAGCCGCCACATAGAATTTTGCAACTTGGCTAGCACTTACAAGCCCTTCGCCTACTTTACCAGGCTCTACAACAGGCGCTGGACTAACAACATTTAGTCTCAAGCCTCGCTCAAGTAATTGAGAGGCTTGTCGAACAAAAGTATTGATAGCTGAATTAAAAGGTCCAGTAGCAATACTATATGGATTAGGGTAGTCAGTCAGGAAGCCACTTGTTAGTGTTATTGAGCCATTATCATTTAAATATTGCTCTGCAAATCTAACAATTCTGAATTGAGCAACGAGTTTACGTTCTGCTCCATAACGATAATCTTCATCGGTAATTTCTGCATAGGGCTTAAATTGGCTGTCACCACCGACACAAACGATTACAGAATCAAGTTTCTCAATATTATCAAAAACTGATTTAACAGAAACATCGTTTGTATAATCGGCTTGTATGTCACCACCACGAGAACCGATTTTGATTACTTCATGAGAATCAGATACTAATTTAACAATTTCACTTCCGATTTTTCCCGATGCTCCAAATATTGCAATTTTCATTTTTACCTCCTTATAAATTTAAATTAGAGTGACTGAATATCCTAACGCCATACTCAGCGGTAATTCAAAGTGGCGCGTTTTTGCGAAAGCAAAACAAGTCCCGATTTGAATTGTCCGCTGGAGTTAATTGTTAGCTGCAATAACTTCAGGCGATTGACTGAACTTATGTTTTTGCCAAATAAAATTCTTTCGTTGCCTCATCCACAGGAAACATCAACTCTACTCTAAATTCATTAACAGTTACATCTTGAATTGTGCTTAGCTGGGATATAATTGAAAAAAAGGATAATTCTTCTCTGCCGATTCTAATCTTTGTTGGCGGTACCACCTGCTTTTCGCCGAAGCTTATTGTGTCAACGTCTTGTGTTAGTCGCAAAGATAAATTCTTTTCTAACTCTTCCAATCGGCTAGAACCACCAGACATGCTTATTTCATACCTCAACCGCAACAGTACAGATGAAACTACTTCACCCCAGTTGATAATTTTTGATGTTCGCGGGTTATCAAAAGCCAAAGCCTCAATCAAGTTTTTATAACCAGAGTAGCCTAGTTCTGAAAGTAGATAACTAGCCGATTCGTTTGCTTTTACAACACCCCAGTTTTGGTCCAAAACAAGAGCCGGATAGGGCATGTGATTTTCAATCATTTTGTCTATAGCAAAAAACACTGGTTTTAAATTTTCGTGTTCAACGGGGAGGTCCCTATAAACAGGGCTATAGCCAGCCAGATATAGCCCCCTATTTATCTCTCGCTTAGGCAAAAACAAGAACTCCGCAATTTTAAGGATCATTTCCCTACTTGGAGCGGATCGACCCGTTTCAATAAAGCTGATATGTTTGCTCGAAATGCCCAATTCCAACGATAACTGAAGCTGGCTATACCTCCTCTGCTTACGCCACTGTCTTAAAAAGCACCCAATAGAGCTACTCATTCTGTCATCACTCTAGATTTCACCTTATATACTTACCTCTGAGGTAATTGTTTTGCGTCAAACCACACTCTAACATATGGTTTTAATTATAGGAGAAACACATGTCACTCAATGTACGAGCAAATTTTCTGATGGTAGTTTCTATAATATTTTTTATTTATTCGCTGCTATGGGGGCTGGCACCTTTTGCAGAAATCAACATTTCAGCTAGATTAATTCTTGATCTGGCTGATTGGCCACTAGACAACCTTTTTACTCCTCTAGATAGAAATACAATGTGGTTATCTGCGATTGGTTCAGGACTATTAGCAGCTGTATCGATATTTCTAGGAGGAATCGTTGTTCCTGCACTTAAAGATGGAAATAGAGCCGTTATTCGCACAACAATTGTAGCAATGAGTGTTTGGTACATTATTGATGGCATTGGATCAATAGCAGCAGGAGTAGGTTCAAATGTAGTTTTTAACTCTATCTATTTGATATTGGTACTCATTCCATTGGTTGGCATAAGAAACGATAAGGCTACCTAGAGGCATCATTTACAGCTAACGATATAGCTAACCGGCGCGATGCTTTTTCGCGTCCGTGTTGAGTGCCTTGTTAGCCACAATGTCATGTAGTCCACCTGAAACATATTTATGTAATACGCTAGAAACTAATGTTTGATAAGGAATGCCTTCTTCAAGCGCGCGTCTTTGTAATGATTCAAGATCACGACTAGAGATTCTAATGTTTATACGTTTGTCTTTTTTAAATGTTTCTGCGGCAGTTGCCTGTAATATTTTTCTGCGTTTTGAAGTGAGAATAGAGTTGAATTGACCCGCTTCAAAATCGTCAAGAATTTGTTTCTCTTCTTTGCTTAATTTAATGTCATTCATGATGATGCTCCTAAGTACAGTTTTGTTTCCTTTCTGCTAGGAATAACCGTTTTTAAAAAAATTTCTTTCTTCCGTTCTCCAACCAATTACAATGACCTTACTCTTACAAAAAGAAGTAGCTAAAAGAATTATCGGCATCACCAATGTCTCAAAGCCTAATCTTAAAATACTAGGAAGTGAAAGCCTCTTATCTTTAAGTGTTAAGGCTTATGGAAAGCCATCATATATAATGAAGGTAGAAAAACGTTTTTTCTCTCCTTCTCCTAAGGTAGATTCGGCAATTATTTCAATAAAAGATATCTCCCGAGATAATTTTACCTCAAAAAAAGAAGAGGAAACTTTTTTTAAAATTATAAAATCTGGTTTCGCTCATAAGCGAAAATTTTTGAAGAAAAATCTGGAATCTATTAAAGAAAGTCCAGAACAAATTCAGCAAATCTTTGAGAAACTAAAAATAAATCCAAAAGTCAGAGCAGAAAGTGTTCCGTTTGCTATTTGGATTAAAATGACACAATTATTTTTAAAAAATAAAAAAGGTTAATAGTTTTAAACAAACTTTTTCTTTAAAATCGAGAAAATATATAATAATTTTTAGGATATTCAAGGTTTAGTTGTATAATATAAACATAATAGAATATTAAAGCAATGATAAAAATGAATAAAAAATACTTACCAAGTAAACAATTTATGATTAGAACTCTTTTTTTAGTGGTATTAATTCTTACTTCTTTTGTTGTTTATAAAATAATAATTTCCATAAAAAATAAACCAAAAGAAAGTAGCTCTATTAAATTGAATATTATCAATAAAATTGAAAATGATAGTAATAATAATGGCATACCCGATTGGGAAGAAAGGCTCTGGGGTCTTAACCCGAAAAAAAATGGTAAAGCAAACAAGGCTTTCATTTTATCAAAAAGAGCTGCTATTGATTCTGGAACTATTTCTTCTTCAAAAAGTAATATTCCACTAACAAAGAATGAAACTTTATCTAGAGAATTTTTTGCCGCAATTATATCTCTTGAACAAACAGGTAATTTAAAT
>CAJXGP010000210.1 GCA_913053915.1 uncultured Ignavibacteriales bacterium
GGTATTGGTCTAGCTGCCAATCAAGTAGGCGTGGACAAATCTATTTTTATCGTCAATGTATCTATAATGGAGGGATATGAGGATATAAAGCCATTAGCTGTAATAAATCCCAAAATAATTGAAAGTTCAAAAACTAAGATTTTTATGGAGGAAGGCTGCCTGAGTATTCCTAATGTAAAGAGCGAAATAAACAGACCGGACTCTATAAAAATTAAATTCATGGATACTGAATTCAATGAGCAATTAATGGAGGCGGACAAGTTGTTGGCGCGGGTTATGCTGCATGAGTATGATCATTTGCAAGGTATCTTGTTCACCGATTTACTGCAGGACGATATTCTTAAAGGATTAAAACCCGAATTAAATAAAATTAAAAATCGAACAGTTGAATTTGATTATCCGGTCTCCGAACGTCTTGATTATCAATTACAATAAAAAAATTGATTTATGAAACGTTTATGAAAAACTTAAATTATAAACAGATGAAAATCATATTTATGGGCACTCCTGATTTTGCTATTCCTTCTTTGCAAAAGATTCTTGAAAGCAAACATGAATTGCGGGCTGTTGTAACTGCACCGGATAAAGAAAGAGGACGCGGACAAAAAGTTTCTTATACTCCGGTTAAAGAATTTGCAATAAAAAATAATATACCTGTGTTACAGCCGGATAACTTACGGAATGAAGATTTTATATCACAGTTAAAAACTTTTAACGCGGATATTTTTGTAATTGTTGCGTTTAAAATATTACCCAGGGAAATATTTACAATTCCTCCGAAAGGTTCTTTTAATTTACATGCATCTCTTCTTCCGAAATATAGAGGCGCTGCTCCGATTCAATGGGCATTGATTCGAGGTGAAAAGAAAACGGGTGTAACTACATTTGCACTCGAAGATAAAGTTGATACAGGGAATATTTATATCCAAGAAAAAATCGAAATTGATGAGGAAGATAATTTCGGCTCCCTACATGATAAACTGAGTATACTTGGTGCAAATGTAGTTATACGAACATTGGATTTAATTGAGACAGGTAATTTTGAGTTTAAATTGCAAGATAACTCTCTGGCAACTTCTGCAGCGAAAATCACAAAAAATATTTGTAAAATTGATTGGCAAAATCCGGCACAGGAAATTCATAATTTAATCAGAGGTTTATCTCCGATGCCGGGTGCATATTTCAGCTATGAAAATAAAATCATAAAAGTTTATAAATCAAAAATAATGACCGGTGAAAACATGATGCCTGGTAAAATTGTATCGACTAAAAACCGGTTAGTCATTGGTTGTGGTAAAGATACTCTAAGTATCGAAGAGCTGCAGCTCGAAGGGAAAAAAAAATTGACCGTCGATGCGTTCCTAAGAGGATTCAAATTCAATTAGGTTATGCTGATATAATTGGATAGAGTAGGAAAGACGGTGGTTTCATATTAATGACTTTAAATGTTCCTAAATTAATGAGTCTTTTCTAAAAAGGAATTTTTTTTGTGAAAGGATTTTTATGATTGCCGGTAATCATAATTTGAAAATGATTTTCAAAACTGTTTAGCTGAAATAAAAATAAATGGAAGAGGCATTTAATATGAAGCTCAATTGGAAAAATTTTATTGGGAAAACCTTAAATGTTACCATGCATGAGAATTACGGTATTAAAATGGACCCCAAATCGAATACGCCTATATATGAGATTGTATTTAAAAGTGGAAAATTATCAGATGCTTTTGATGACGGTCTTCTATTAGAAACCCAAAGGGAGAAAGAGCAAGTAATGATCTTCATCCCTTATCATTCCATTAAATGTGTAGAAATTTTTAATTTTTAAAAGGAAATACTTTGAACCGCCTTCTCGTAATTTTAACAGTTATAATTATTTATTTTTCCAACATATCAGCAAAAGATTTCAAGCTGAAAAACGTACAAACATATACGAATAAAAATGAATCATCATTACCGGTGTTAATTCCAAATTTATACAGATCACAACGTTTAACTATTGAATTTGATATAGATGCATCCCACACTCCGGATTTAATTATATTATTTAGATTTTCTAATAAAAATTGGCAGCCTTATCATAATATTTTCCTTACTAATCAAGGACGGAATATCGCATATAATTTAAAATATAGTGTATTGCCGAATACGGTTATTGAAGCTCGCTATCATTATAAGGGAGAATTCCCCGACAAAAAAGGTTATGTCACTTTCCCATTTTCAGGTAAATGGAAATATTATATAACGGATTCACAAGATACTTCTAAAATTTATTACACCGGAAAATTTATTGTTGTTTACGATAGTGTGGTGTTAAATGTAAGTTTGAAAAAGGAACAATTGGAAAATAAAGTATATTTTCCATTTGATTTAGCTAAGATATTCAATATTACAACTGAATTTAATCTCCCTGACAATATGTATCCGGGTTATGTTGATGAGGTACAAATTATTGAAAATCACAAGCTCAACTATCCGGTCACCGTTGAAAGAGGTACGAATACAAATACTCGTCAATATTACTGGAATGGAGATAGAAAATTCACATTTATTGCGAGGGATATAAGACCGGGTAATGAATATAGAGAGGTTAATCTGATGAATGTGAATAAATTTAATTCTAGAAATGTAAATGCTCAGTTCAACGGAATTGAATACTCTCATTTTTACAAATCACTGCCTCCCGATTTAAATGGCGGATCAATCCTAATGAATTATAATAATCCATTCGCAACTTATATGAATGTCAGGTTTTCAATTCGTCCGCCTCAGGAATTTTTTGGCGATATTTTCCTAGTCGGTGCTTTTAATAATTGGAAATTATCCCCGGATTATATGCTTCGTAACAGTATGGATATATACTCAATAACTCTCAATTTAAAAAGAGGGATTTACGATTATCAATATGTAACGGGTAATTTAATAAATGGAAAAATCGTCGACCCAAATTGGTTCTATTTGGAAGGGAATAATTGGAATACCGTGAATGAATATTATATATTTTTATATTATCAAGATCCTCATTATGGCGGATATGATAGAATAATTGGCTTTAATAAAATATTGAGTAATTAACTATGGATAAACTGAAAATCGGTGTAATTGGTACCGGACATCTTGGAAAACTTCACGCTAAGATGTTTAAAATGATTGATAATTGCGAGCTGGTGGGTGTTTACGATCAGAATTTGGAACAAGCAAAAATAATTTCGGGAGAATACAAAACCGGTTATTTTGATGAATTGGAGCAGTTATTAGGTAAAGTTAATGCTGTTTCAATTGCTGCAACTACGAGTTCACACTACTCATTAGCAAAAATTGCTCTTGAAAAAGATCTTCATGTGTTTGTGGAAAAACCTATTACCACCACCATTGTAGAAGCGGAAGAATTGGTTGAGCTTGCCGGTAATAAGCACCTGAATTTACAGGTTGGGCATGTAGAAAGATTTAATCCTGCACTTATCTCTTTAGAAAAACATATCATTCATCCTAGATTTATTCAAACCGATAGACTTGCACAATTTAACCCACGGGGTACCGACGTTGCCGTCGTGTTGGATTTGATGATACATGATATAGATATAATACTAAGTCTGGTTAAAAGTGAGGTAAAGAAAATTGATGCAAATGGGGTAGCGGTTGTATCCGATTCGTTGGATATTGCCAATGCCCGGTTAGAATTTCAAAATGGCGCTGTGGCTAATGTTACTGCCAGTAGAATTTCTCAGAAGAAAATGAGAAAAATGAGGATATTTCAAAAAGACAGTTACATTTCGTTGGATTTTATATTGGGTGTTTCGGAAATTTATAGATTATCGCCTGCTAACGATGAAAAACACCATCTTTCGTCATCATTTTTTGAAATAGGGATAGGTAATAAGAAAAAAAGAATAATATATGAACAGCCCACAATAAAAGAAGTGAATTCATTAAAATATGAATTGGAATTATTTGTTAATTCGGTGCTGAGAAATGAAAAGCCTATTGTCTCGGGTGAAGATGGTCTTCGTGCTTTGAGAGTTGCAGATAAAATAATTAATACAATCCAAAAATCCGATAACCTATGAAGAAAATATTCCTACTTTCAATTCCGGTTTTATTTGCGGTAATAAATTTAAATTGTAGTGCTTATAAAACAATTGTAAACACATCCGGGCTCAAGTTCAGATTAAAAAAAGTTAATAACCTAACTTTGGCGGGAATTTATTTGAAAAATAAATCTTCCGTTAACGATTTCTCTTCTTTGGATTTATTAAAAATGACCGTTTCCTATGCAAAAAAAGAAATGCCGATTTCCTTTAACTTGATAGTGGAAGTTCTCAATCCAAATAATGGAACCGGAGGCTATCCAAAAACTAATGTTATTATTACATCATTTCCCTGGAGGTTGATGATTGATAATAAAGAAATAGAAACAGGAAATATTAAATCTCCTATAACGGTTCCGGGTAAAGCAGGAAAGACGGATTTTTCGATTAATATTAATTTTAATTTGTATAAACTTTTTCAATATGAAGGATATCACTCTTTAATTAATTTTGCATTAAATTTAAAAGGTTTTGGTAATTCACTTCCCAAATTAATACTTTATGCAAAACCGGGACTCAGTACTTCATTAAAAGATTTATCCTATCCGCATGAATTAAAAATTATAAGTTTAGGAGGTGGAATAAAATAAGTTATCGGATTACAACTCCTAAAGTTATTCTATTCTATTCCCTAATTTATTTTCAGTAATTAAACGGGAAGATATATTTATCAGCCGGATCATTTTATTTTATTAAAAACATTTCACAGCATAATCGGATATTTATACCTACTTTTGATAGTATGATTTTTTACTTTTAATTATTATATGTAATAGATAATTTTATAATTTACTTAAACTGAATTTGAGAATAATAATCAATAATTATTAACTAATGTGAGATAAATACTATGCCTGAAAATGAAAAATATGCACTCGGAGTTGATTTGGGAGGTACAAATATAAAAATAGGTATCGTTACCCAAAAAGGAAAAA
>CAJXGP010000211.1 GCA_913053915.1 uncultured Ignavibacteriales bacterium
ATCAGCTTAATAAAGTAATTGACAAGTTAATTTGTGGATTTACAACAGACAAAAAGCTTCAAGAGTTTGTTAAAGAATTATTTGTAAAATCTATTGCTATTCATGACTTTGGGAAAGTAAATCCTGAGTTTCAAATAAAAAAATGAATAACCCTGTTAATAAATTCAATCATAATTTATCATCGGGTCATTCCTTAATAAGTGGATATGTTTTTTCTTTAATTGGAGAACAAATTGCTAAAAAATATAGCTTTACAGAAGAACAAGAACCGCTTATTGATTATTTATGCCTTTCAGTTTCATATCCAATATTAAAACACCACTCATCAAAATTAGCTGACATTAAAAATGATTTGTCGTATTCAGATAATATCAGTGATTTGAAGCTATTTGTTTCATTTTTTAAAGGCTTTGATGATGACATATTTATAGAAGAAATTAATGAGTTTGTATTTCAAAATTCATCAAGGATATTTGAGCATAAAGAAAGTAAGAAAAGTATTGTTGATTACTTTTCCCTTTTTGCCCTACTAAAGCTAAACTACTCTCTGCTTACAGCTTCCGATTACCTTGCCACAACCCATTTTATGAATAATTGGGGCGTTGAATTGCTGGATGATTTTGGTGTCTTTAATAATGATTTGAAAAAGAAAATTGTTAACAATATTGAATCAACCACAGAATATAACAAAAAGACCTATAAAGAAATAGAAGGATATAAATTGGAGTTCCCAACTGAAAAATGCAATACAAACCTAAACAAACTACGTCAAAACCTATCAGTAGAAATAATAAACGGAATTAGGAACAACCTTGATAAAAACCTGTTTTATATAGAAGCCCCGACCGGAAGTGGTAAAACCAATCTCTCGATGTTGGCACTTGCAGAGTTTTTACGGAATGATGTAAATAGCGGCAAAGAAAATATCACAAAAGTATTCTATGTTTTTCCGTTTACAACACTAATAACCCAAACCTTTAAATCATTAAAAGAAACACTTGGTTTAGAAGACGATGAAATTGTACAGATACATTCAAAAGCAGGTTTTTCGCAAAAAGGCAGTGATGACAAATACGGAAAAGACAAAGTAAATATTATTGATTATCAATTTGTAAATTACCCCATTGCTTTGCTTTCGCATATTAAGTTTTTTGATATTCTTAAATCAAATCGCAAATCGGCCAATTACCTGATGCACCGCTTGGCAAATTCCATAGTAATTATTGATGAGCTACAAACTTACTCGCCAAAAGAATGGGATAAAGTGATTTACTTCATTAATAAATATGCAAAATATTTCAATATTAAGTTTGTTCTTATGTCGGCAACCTTGCCAAAGATTGATAAACTGCTATCTGAAACAGGAAAAGAGGAAGGCTTTGAAAAAGAGAAATTTATAAAACTAAACCAAAACAAGAATAAGTATTTTCAAAATCCCAATTTTGCCGGGCGGATTGAATTTGATTTCTCAATGCTTAATAATCCTAAATTTAACAAAACCGACAAGGAAAGCTTTTTACAAAACCTTTGGCAGAAATTGGTTTGCGAATCAGAAGAATACAAAAAACAAAGCGAACACAAAAGAGTACACACAATTATTGAGTTTATCTTTAAAAAAACTGCAAGTGAATTTATAGAAATTGCAAATAATCAAAAAAAACTATTTGATGAAATATTTATTCTTTCGGGAACCATACTCGAACCCCGCAGAAGAGAGATAATTTCAAAACTGAAAAGTGAATATTATGAGAAAAAGAATGTTTTACTAATTACTACTCAAGTAGTTGAAGCCGGTGTTGATATTGATATGGATTTGGGATTTAAAGACAGTTCGCTTATCGATTCCGATGAACAATTGGCAGGCAGGATAAACCGGAATGTGAGTAAACCACAGTGTAAGCTATATCTTTTTGATTATGACGACGCCAATGTGATTTATGGTAAAGATTATAGGTATCGGGTTGTAAAAGAAAAGATAAAAACAGAAGATTATCATACTATTTTACAAGAAAAAGATTTCGATAGATTATATAATCTTGTCATGGAACATATTAAAGATTTCAATGAACAAGAAGGTTATACCGATAACTTACCTGAGTATTTAAAAACAATTAAGAATCTGGATTTTGATGCTGTAAATAGAGAATTTCAATTGATAAGCAATTCCATTCAAACAACTTCTATTTTTATCCCTGTGGATGTACCTATAAATATTCCGAATAGTAAAGAACTGAATTTTACCGACAATGAGCTAAAATTTATGCACGGAAAAGGGAAATATAATGACGAAGAATATGTGTCCGGAGAGAAAGTCTGGGAGTTGTATTGTGATATAATTGAGAACAAAGATGAGGATTTCACTAAGCAAAAAGTGCAGAAAGTCATAATGCAGGGATTGATTTCAAAATTCTCAATTTCTGTAAGTACTTATTCAAAAGAATTTATGGCCATTGAAGGGAGAGGAAGCGGTGAAGAAAAATACGGGTTTTACAAACTAAATTATGAAGAAGAAGTTTATGATTACAATACAGGCATTAAAAACAAAGATTTAGATTCTGTAATAATATTTTAGATTTTAAGATGCATATCACGGGAACCCATATAAACTATTACTTTACGTGCCATCGTCAGTTGTGGCTCTTTGCTAACAACATTCAAATGGAACACACCAGTGATGCGGTAACCGAAGGAAAGTTAATCCATGAAACTTCCTACCCGCAACGTCCCGAAAGATATGAGGAAATTCAAATTGAAGGGATAAAAATTGACTTCTACGATGCAAAAAACAAGGTAATTCACGAAATAAAGAAATCGGCGAAATTGCACGAGGCCCATGAATGGCAATTGAAGTACTACATATATGTTTTTCAGAAAAGTGGCATTGAAGGGGTTAGCGGAATCTTGGAGTATCCCAAAGAACGGAAAACGGAAGAGATTTATTTATCAAGTATTGATGTTGAACGTATTAAAGAAATGGAAGAGGAAATAAAGAAAATCATTGAATCCAAAAAGGTTCCGGCGGTCATTAACGCCTCCAGATGTAAAAAATGTTCTTATTATGATTTTTGCTATGTTGGAGAATAATGTGGTAATGTGCTAATGTGAGAATGTGAGATGTTGAACAAATGCATAAGCTTTAAGTTCTAATAAGTGGTAATGTGAGAATGTGATAATTAACGAAAGGATGAAAGAATGGGGAATGTGGATGTTAAAGTGGGGATATAATAGTTGGGATTGACAGTTATTGAGAAAATACTGAGAAAAGAAAATTATAAATCAAAAAGGACTAATATGGAGAAGCAAAATGTCGTTCTGGAAAAGAGTTTTGACTTTGCACTTAATATTATTGCATATTCCGAACTTTTAGAAAAAAACAGAAAATATGTAATCGCTAAGCAGATTTTACGATCTGGTACTTCTGTCGGTGCAAATATTCGTGAAGCACAAAGTGCAGAAAGCAATGCAGATTTTATCCACAAGCTTAAAATTGCAGACAAGGAAGCTAATGAAACAGAATATTGGTTACAGTTGTGCAAATACGCAAAAAACTATCCTAATCCGGAAGAAATAGGAAAAACACTGCTGGAAATAAAAAAACTATTATCAAAAATTATTTCAACATCAAAATTAAGACATTAGCACATTGTCACATTATCACATTAGCACATTAACAAATTAACAAATTAACAAATTGAAAAAATCCTACTATCTCTTCAACCCCGGTCGCCTTTCACGAAAAGACAACACCCTGAAATTCACACCGGTTGACGAAGACGGAAACGAACATAAACCCCGTTATCTGCCCGTTGAGCAAGTGGATCAGCTCTATTGTTTCGGTTCCATTGATGCCAACTCGGCCATGTATAATTTCCTCGGTAAAAATGAAATTGCCGTCCATTTTTTCGATTATTATGAAAACTACACCGGAAGTTTCTTATCCAAAGACTATCTGTTATCCGGAAAGATGCTTATTCAACAGACCAAATATTTCAGCAACAAACAAAAGCGGATTGTCATTGCCCAAACGTTTATTGACGGAGCCAGTTACAATATGATCAAGAACCTTAAATATTACGACAACCGGGGCAAGGATTTGAGTTTTATCATTGAACGCATAGAGGAGCTACGGACGAAAATCGGTGATACCCGTGAAGTGGATGAATTAATGGGTATAGAAGGCAACATCAGAATAAATTATTACGATGCTTTTAACCTGATTATCAATGATTTTGAGATGGGAGGAAGAACGAAGCAGCCCCCGTTGAATCCTGTGAATGCGTTAATATCGTTTGGAAACATGATGTGCTATTCACAGGTTTTGCGTTCTATACACCAGACACAATTGAACCCGACCATAAGTTATCTGCACACTCCCGGCGAAAGACGATTTTCTTTGGCGCTTGACATTGCCGAAATATTCAAGCCCATTCTTGTTGACAGGGTTATTTTTAAAGTACTGAATAAAAGAGAGATACAGGAAAAAGATTTTGACAGCAGGCTGAATAAAATCTACTTAAAAGAGAACGGGAAGAAAAAGTTTATACAGTCCTTTGAAAATCGTTTGACGGAGACCATTATGCACAGAAGTTTGAACAAGAAAGTCAGTTACAAACACCTGATAAAGCTGGAAGCCTATAAATTACAAAAGCATTTGTTGGGTATTGAAGAGTACAAACCTTTAAAAATCTGGTGGTGAATTATATATCATTTTCATTAACTTCGTGCACAATAAACTAAATATTAATTATGAAAATAGAAAATTATTTATTAATCAAAGGCGATGTTGTTGGCATCCAGAGATATATCTTCTCCGTCCAAAGCAAAGGGGCCGCCCGTTTAATAAAGCAGCGTTCAGAAAAGGTGAAGAATCTGACAGAGAAAATAAGTAATGAACTTGCTCGCAGTTTCAACGCCGAGAAAAGCGTAGGGGGAGGAAATTTTATCTTAACGGCTTTAAAACTTCCCGATTGGGAAAATACATTTAATGCTTTACGCAA
>CAJXGP010000212.1 GCA_913053915.1 uncultured Ignavibacteriales bacterium
CTCTACCTTCATTTTGGAATTACCGGTTTCCGGAAAAGAGTAATCTAAAAAGTGAACCATATCTAATGGAGACTATACTTTTAGATACATCTCATTCTATTAAATGAAAAAGAAATGCCTTTATTATAATGAGTTTTATCATTAAATTCTATTTTTTAACGATATAATAATTTATTACAATAACTGTGATAAGGAAAATTATTAGATCATTCTAACACACTTTTGAGAAAAATTAATTTTCGTTAGAATAGCTTCAATTTGCTAAGAAAGATAAATCTAAAGATTTATTCCTGATTATTTCTTATCAGTATATGTAATTTTAATTTTGACTAATTTTTCTAAAAAAATACTTCGGGATGTAACGGACAAATGGCGGAATAGTTCGTTTAAAACGAAAATTGTTTTAAGCTGGCTTATTTCACTGCTGTTAGTAATTGGACTCAGTACAGTTTTGTTTTTATCAAAATATGAAATTCATCAAAGTTCGAAATACATAATTTCAAATACAAAACTCAGGCTTGCCACCCAGGATTTTCTTACCTCTATACATAATTTTGAAATAAGACTCCAACAAACTATTAAGAAACCCGGCAAAGAAGATTCTACTCAATATATATCGAATTTAGATTCACTCAAAAAAAACTTATTCCACATCGAATTTTTACTTAAAAATCAACCGGAATTTGAAAAATATTTTTTACCTCTTCAAAAAATTATAAGACGGAAATTATTAATAATCAATCCTTTTTCCGCTTCTTTCAGATCACCAAATTTTTTTGAATCTAAAGAATTTAAAATAGAAAAAGATATTTTTATGAAAACCGACCACTACTTTCAACTTTTAGAAGCAAAAGAAGACCAAGTTGTTTTTGAACAATTTCAAATTTTTAATTCAAAGATTAATAAAGATTTAACTTATTTTATAATTCTAATAGCAATTTTTATAGGACTTTTAACAGTTTTTTTCCTTTTGATTCTTTTCGATGTAAAGCGGAGAAGTAAGCTGGCTTCGGATGTTTTTAATATCAGGAATGAATTGGAGACTATAATTAATACGGTACCGACACTAATTTTTGTAAAAAATAAAGAAAGGAAATTTAAGCTTGTTAATAATCATTTTCTCAAATTTTTCAATATTTCGATGGAAGAAATATTATCTAATAATAAATTATCTTTAGTTAACTTAAACGATAAATGGTTGGTTAATGAAGAAGATGAAGCAATCTTAACGAATAAGATTTCTTTAAGCGAAATAGAGCGGAATATCATTCTAAAAGACGGGAGTTCGCATTGGTTTAAAATAAATAAAGCACCTCTTCTTGATAAAGATAACGATGTAACCGGTATAGTCGGGGTAATGACTGAAATTACCGAGCAAATAAATTTTCAGGAAAAACTAATTATTACGCGAAAAGAACTAGAAGAGCTTAACAAACAGAAAGATAAATTTTTCTCCATAATTGCCCATGATCTTCGCAGTCCTTTTACCGGACTATTGGGCTTTTCCGATATATTAACCGAAGATTATGAAATACTTTCCGATGAAGAAAAGAAATTTTACATAAATACTATTCACATTTCATTAAAAAATCTTTTAGAATTAATGGATAACCTTTTAAAATGGTCATGTTTAAATCTTAATCGAATTGTTTACAAACCGGAAGAGATTAAGTTAAGCTCCATTATCAAATCAGTTTTCAGAACTCAAAAAATAGCCGCAAATAGTAAAAATATTTCATTGGTAAATAATTGTCCGCCGGATAAAACCGTTTTTGGCGACCCGGAGTTAATTGAAACGATAATCAGAAACCTTGTATCTAATGCGATTAAATTTTCACAAAATGGCGGTAAAGTAGCAGTAAGTGCTTTTAACACAAAAGGTTTTATGAAAATTTCCGTTGAAGACAATGGTGTTGGCATTACACCGGAAATTGCCGAAACTCTTTTTCAAAATGATAAGTTATTTACTACAAAAGGTACCGGAAATGAAAAAGGTACCGGGCTTGGACTTACAATCAGCAAAGAATTTGTTAAAAAACACGGTGGAGATATTTCGGTAAAAAGTGAAATCGGCAAAGGCACAACTATCTCTTTTACAATTCCCTCCCAAAAACCGTAATAAGTAAGAGTCCATATCGCTTGGAATTTTCTTGTTATCAAGAAAACTTTATTTAAATTTTTCTTATGAATAGGAATGCTCAATAAATAATTTTACAATAATCCAACCTTTTGAATATATTAAAACAAATTATTATATTGGAATGCATTTTGCTATACATAGGAGAATAAATAATCTTAGTCACTAGATAAGGACTAAATACAGACATCAGTGAAAATAAAACTAATTCGCCTTATATATGTAAAGTTAATAGCTTAACAAATTTGCTTTAAAATAGTCTTTTTGTATTTAATCGAAGGTTCTTGCTTTCGTTTAAAGAAAGAAAATACAGATAACCTGGTTGAAGTGATTTTATAAGTGAATTAGGAAAGTTTAATTTGTTTTTAAAACGAAATTTAGTTTTAATTTTCGAGATATCCGTCGGAGTCCATAAATTATTTATTTTTATTTTTTTAATCAAATAGTTTTAATAAATATTAATCCTATTATTTGATTAATAGAAAATTGTTAATTGTTGGAGGACATATTCACTAGAAAACAATTAACAAATTTAATTTATATCATTAATAATCATATTTGGAGGTATTAAAATGTTAGCAAAGGTAGAACAATTTAAAATTTTTCCATTACTAGTGGGGATGCTAATCATCTTATTTAGCGTTGACGTTTATTCTATACCGAGCTTTGCTCGTCAAACTAATTTGTCGTGCAGTGTATGTCATTATCTTCCTACTGATTTAACACCATTTGGTAGATTATTTAAACTAAATGGATATACTATGACCGGCATTGCTACTATTCAGTCAACCTATAAAGGAAGAACAGACCTTAAGATATTAAATGAATTACCTGTAACAGTTAATTTTCAAACATCTTACACTTCAATAGCTAAAAACATTCCAGGGCAACAGAACAATACTGTTGAATTCCCACAAGAACTGGGGCTTTATTTTTCCGGTGAAATCACTCCTCACATGGGAGCTTTTTTACAAATTTCCTATGACGATCAAAGCGGTGGAATTGAATTGGATATGACAGATGTCCGATATGCTAATCACGCAACTTTAGGAAATAAAGAACTATTATATGGTATTAGTTTTAATAATGCACCTGCTATGCAAGATGTATGGAACACAGGCCCTCAATGGTCTTTTCCGTTTGTAGGATCAGGTGTAGCTCCAACTCCGGCAGCGGGTACTATGATGGAATCGATGATGAACGTAATGGGGCTTGGAGGATATGCTTTATATGATAATCTAATTTATGGTGGATTAAGTTTTTACCGTACAGTAAACCAAGGTGGTCCTATTCCCCCAGATGCATTAGCGTATACAACAATCAGAGGGGTTGCCCCATATTGGAGACTAGCATTGCAGCATCAATGGGGAAATCAATATATTGAAGTTGGAACTTATGGAATTGCTCCGAAAGTTTATCCGGTAGGAATTACCGGTAAAACAGACAATTACACTGACCTGGCATTTGACGCTCAATATGAAAACACCTTTAACTATGGCTCTTTGATAGCACACATTAATTTCATTAAAGAAAAACAAGAGTTAAACGCTACTTATGCAGCAGGCAAGTCGGAAAATGCTTCAGATAATCTTAATTCATTAAGGGTAGATGCAACATATTATTTAAAGGCAGGCTATGGTTTTACAGTTGGTTATTTCAATGTGAACGGCACTAAAGATACAAAATTATACAGCTCAGCTCCTATTGATGGGAGTATGGTCAGTTCTCCAAACAGTAGTGGGGTTACGTTACAATTTACTTTTGTCCCTTGGCAAAACACTCAATTTGCTTTACAATATGTAGCTTATAATAAGTTTAACGGCAGTAGTAGTGATTACGATGGTAGCGGCAGGAACGCTTCCGATAATAATACGCTATACATGAATAGCTGGCTTATGTTCTAATATATTTCAAATATTTTGCGTGTTTTTGGGGTTGACTCGAATTATTGAGGAAACCCCAAATAATTTTATTATAATTAAATTATTAGGAAAAAACGATGAAAATATTATATGGTTTATTTATTACAATTCTATTTGTTTTTCTTGCAATAAATATCCGAGCTGACCAAACAAGTATATCAACAAGTTTTGCCGTAAAAACCTATACGGCTAAAGATTCTACCAAAGCAAAGAAAAAAAATCTTAAAGTGAAAAAAATTAAACAGTCTGTTAAAGCAGTTGATAAGGGAATTGGACCAATCAAAACCGTTAAACTCGGAAAAATCAACGAAGAATTAGTAGAACATGGAAAACAACTTTTCTTTACTAAGTGCTCTGCGTGTCATCAATTAGACTCAAGACTGGTTGGACCGCCGTTGAGAAATATAGCTAAAACCCGATCACCTGAATTTATTATGAATTTTCTTTTAAATACGAGGGAAATGCAAGAGAAAGATGTTTTCGTAAAAAAATCAATAAAGGAATACAACGGTATATTGATGCCTGATCAACATTTAACTAGAAGACACGCTCGTGCACTACTTGAATATTTTAGGTCGGTTGCAAAAAAGAAATAATTCCTTTACAAAAATTAATTTGGCAATTTTCACTTCTTTATGAGTTTAAGCGGATTAATTAAAAAACAAAAAATTTTAGGAATTTACTCTAAAAAGTATTAATGTGTCATTCTGAACACATTTACTTCGCAGTGTAAATTTCGCATTGAGCTTCTTAGAACATGGGCTCTTTTATAATTTGAAAAATGGCAAGAAACAAGGATATGAATTATAAAGTCAATTCTCCGGCCTCTATTTTATAAAATTTTACGTATAAACTAAGAGGGTGGAATAATATGTTATACATTTATTAAATATTTAGGGGGTGGGATAAGTTGTTCTATCCAACCCCC
>CAJXGP010000213.1 GCA_913053915.1 uncultured Ignavibacteriales bacterium
TCGACGAAACCGGTCAGGCAGGGATCGGTGAAGCTGCTCCCTTCCCCGAATTTGGCTCCGAGACTTTCGATGAAGTAAATAATTTTCTTGAAAATTTTAAACTGAACTTAAAGATTGATCTTAATAATATCTATAAAAGCTTTGATGATAATTTAGGCTCTCTTAATAAACTTCCCGCTCTCAGACACGGAATAGAGCAAGCTCTGTTAAACCTGATTTGTAGTGAAAATAAAACATCCATGAATAATTTATTGAATGTAACTTCAATAAAAGAAATTAACGTAAATGCCGTAATTGGTTTTTTATCGATTGAAGATATTCCTAAAAAAATTAATGAGCTTATCGAACAAGGTTTTTCCACAATTAAAATGAAGGTAGGTAGAGATAACTTTGAGGAGGATATTGAATCGATATCCTTAGTAAGGAAATCAGTGAATACGAATATCAAATTAAGAATTGATGCTAACGGCAAGTGGACACTTAATAATGCAAAAAGAAATTTAAAAAAATTGGAAAAATTTAATATCGAATATGTTGAGCAACCGGTAAAAAATATAAATGACTTTATCGAATTATCTAAAATTATTTCTATTCCTCTGGCTGCCGACGAATCACTTCGTACATTTAACGATGCAGTGAATATTATTAAAAGTAAAGCTGCACATGTATTAGTAATCAAACCGATGATGTTGGGAGGAATTATTACCGTAATTAAGATTATCGAATTGGCTAAGATGAATAATTTAAAAATTACAATTACCTCATCTTTTGAATCCGGCATCGGTAAATCGATGGCAGTGTTTGCGGCTTCTATTATAGAGGATGAGACGGCTCATGGATTAGCAACATCTGATTTTTTTGAAAATTATATTTCTAATGATCCTTATCCTGTTACTCATGGAAAGATTATTCTTTCGAAAAATTAATAAGATTATATTTTTTATTTATGCATAAATTAATTGAATTGTTGACAACCGACAAAGAGAAGATAACTAATACTAAAGCTATAGTTACTCCCCGTTTTTCTATTACCAACGAAGAATTCCATGATAGAATATCTAAAATTGCCGGTAAACTTTCTGAAATAGGAATTCAAAAAAATGATTTAACCGGCATCTTAAGTGAAAACAATTATGACACAATTGAATTGATTTTTGCACTTTGGAGAATAGGAGCCGTTCCGTTTCTTTTAAATACGCGTCTAACCTGTAGAGAGATTAATGGATATTTAGATTTCGCTAAACCAAAGCTTTTATTTATTCATAGTGATATTAGAGCCGGAAAAAGCAATATTCATTTCACTGTTAATTTTTATCCATTTGACTTAAGCAATGAATATTATCCGCAGAACCGGATCGAATCGAATAAAGAAAATATTGCCGTAGTTTTATTTACTTCAGGTTCTACAAGAAAACCCAAGGCAGTAGCATTAACCTTTAATAATATCATTAGCAGCGCTACTAATGGGAATGAATTATTTCACCATCGTAAAGGTGATAAATGGTTAGCTAGTTTACCTTTTTATCACATTGGCGGATTTTCGATTTTGGTTAGAGCAAGTTTGTTCGGCTGTACCATAGTTATTCCTGAAAAATTGACAACAAACGCTATCAAAGAAGCAATTGATAATTATTCTCCCACCCATATTTCTTTGGTAACTACTCAGCTAAAGAGATTATTAGAAATAAATGCAATCCCGAATAAAGAACTCCGCATGACTTTGTTGGGAGGTGGATTTTTAGAATCATCACTAATAAAAAAAAGCCTGATTAAAGGTTGGCATCCGGTAAAATCTTACGGTTCAACCGAAACGGCATCATTTGTAACGGCGTTGAAAAATCACGATTATTATTTTGCAGAAGAATCTGCCGGTAAGCCGTTATCCAACATCGAAATTTTAATTGTGGACAAGAATAAAAATCCATTACAACCGATGAAATCAGGAGAGATTGTTATAAAGTCTGAGTCAATTGCTAAATACTACTTAAATAATCCGGAAGAAACATCATTGAAATTTAGCGACGGAGTATATTACTCGGGGGATTACGGATACCTAGATGAAAAAGGTTATCTTTATATAGAAGTCAGGAGAGAAGATTTAATTATTTCAGGAGGGGAAAATATCAATCCTTTAGAAGTGGAAAGGGAAATAAGAAAATTTGATAATATTGAAGAAGTTTGTGTACTTGGCGAAGATAATAAAGAGTGGGGACAACTAGTTATTGCAGCAATCGTAACCAAAAATAGAAATACTTTTTCGTTAGAAGTATTAAGAGATTTTTTAAATAACAAATTGGCAAGTTATAAACACCCGCGAAAAATTTATTTTATGTCAAAATTGCCCAGAACAGAATTAGGCAAAGTTCAAAAAGATATTTTAAGTCATTTAATAGAAGTGAATGATTCTTTAAAATATTGAAACCTTACTATATTTTTTTATGGCTCAAAAAAGCTTGAAGTAAATTATCAGGCATATTTATTTTTTCCCAATTTTTCTTATGAATAAAAATATGTACTATTTTTACCTTTGTGCATATTTCTCCTTTGAGGTTCACAAGTTCATATTCAAGTTCAAATGATGATTTACGAAGTTGAGAAACTTGTACATTAATGGTAATCATTTCTCCCGGTCTAACCGGTTTATGATAAGAGGCTTCAGAGTGAATAATAGGCGTTATATAATTTTCGTTTGTCCAATAAGGTTCTTGTAAGTTAAAACTTTCGATCATAGATTCATAAGCCGAATGGCATAATTCATAAACTCTCCCGAAAAACAATATACCGGCCGGATCACAATCGTAAAAATTCACTCTTCTTTTATAGCTATACATGATTTATATCCTACAATTAAACTGTTTGTTTTATCCAATAAATTTTTGGGAATAATTTTTATTATTTCACCGGCAAGAACTTTAATTAAATATTTTTTATAAATTCCTTACTGTAAATTAAACCGATTTCCGTATAATGATTCCGGCTTGCCTTATAATTATTACAGATTTTCATATTTTATTATATAAATATAGTTAAAGTTTAATGTAATAAAAATTCAACTTTATTATCAATTAGAAAGTTTTACGGCGAGTCTTTAAAATTCAATGAGCTACTCAAATCAGGTTTTCCCAATTACAAAATCTTAGTAATATCAAACAACTGTTTCTTCAAGATTATTTTCCTGCATCAAAGTTTTATGTACTGCAGCGGCGCACTTTCTACCTTCGGCAATAGCCCAAACTACTAAGGATTGACCTCGTCGCATATCGCCACATGCGAATACCTTATTCAAGTTTGTTGCATAAGCATTCTCATCATAACCAAATTTCGCCTTCACGTTTCCCCTTTTATCAAATTCGATACCCATCTCTTTAAATTGGCTCAACATTCCTTCATGAATAGGATGAATAAAACCGGCGGCAATCAGAACTAGTTCTGCCGGCAATTCAAACTCAGTTCCGGGAACATCCACCAATTTGCCATCTTCAAAGACTACTTCGCAGCATTTTAAACCTACAACCTCACCTTTTTCATTACCGATAAATTTTTTAGTGTTTATGCTCCATCTTCGTTCTACACCCTCTTCCTGACTAGAAGAGGTTCGTAACATTAATGGATAATAAGGCCATGGTGTATTTTCAGACCTGTTAACCGGGGGTTGAGGCATTATTTCCAATTGAGTTACCGATTTAGCTTTCTGCCTGTTGGCTGTTCCAACACAATCGGAACCTGTGTCCCCTCCACCTAGAATCATAACATTTTTTCCGGCTGCCAAAATTTGATTTTCCACCAACTGTCCGGCATTAACCCGATTTTGTTGCGGAAGATACTCCATTGCAAAATGAATGCCTTTTAAGTTCCGGCCTGCTATTTGGATGTCCCTCGATTTTTCCGAACCGCCGGCTAAGATTACAGCATCATAATTTTCAACAAGTTCTTTCGCAGAGATATCTACCCCAACATTAACGTTGGTTTTGAACTCGACTCCCTCTATTGCCATTTGTTCAATTCTTCTATCTATAACCCATTTCTCCAATTTAAAATCCGGAATACCATATCTTAAGAGGCCGCCGGCTTTGTCATTTTTTTCAAAAACCGTAACCGAATGACCCGCACGTACTAATTGTTGCGCCGCTGCTAATCCGGCAGGACCGGAGCCGACCACAGCTATTTTCTTACTTGTAAGGACATACGGCATTCTCGGTTTTACCCAGCCTTTTATCCAGCCTTTTTCAATAATAGTTTTTTCAATGGCTTTTATGGATACCGGTTCTTCATTTATACTAAGGGTACATGAAGTTTCACAGGGTGCGGGACAAAGTCTTCCTGTAAATTCGGGGAAATTATTTGTTGAGTGTAAGTTATCCAACGCTTCTTTCCAATGTCCGCTATAAATAAGATCATTCCACTCCGGTATGTAATTTTGTACCGGACAACCGGTATCACCGTGGCAAAAAGGTATGCCGCAATCCATACATCTGGCTCCTTGAATTTCGGCTTCTTCATTAGAAAAAGGTTTTTCAAATTCTTTAAAATTTTTGACTCTTTTTTTAGGATCATCTTTTTGTAAATTCGCTCTCCGATATTCTTTAAATCCTGTTATCTTACCCATTTGCTACCTCTGCTACAACTGTTTCTTTTCCATTTTGATTACTTTCACTTTTTTCTTTTGCAAATCTAAGTAGTGCTTTTTTATACTCACCGGCAATTATTTTCCAAAAATATTCTTTTTCATTTTCCCAATTATTCAAAATATACTCAGCCCTTTTTGATTCAGTATATTGGTAATGATTTTGAATCAATTGGCGGACAACCTTTGTATCCTCATCAGAAACCAGATATTCAAGATCAACCATCCCTTGATTGATATACTTGGGAAACGTCCTATCCGGGTCCCAAACATAAGCTATTCCCCCCGACATACCCGCAGCAAAATTTCTACCGGTATTTCCAATGACTACAACCTTACCGCCGGTCATAT
>CAJXGP010000214.1 GCA_913053915.1 uncultured Ignavibacteriales bacterium
CCGTTGTGGTCGTCATCAATACCGTTACCGGGAATTTCATTGGGGTTGGTCCAGATATTGTTTTTCAGGTCAGGATGGCCGGTGTCCACACCGGTATCCAGAATTCCGATGATCTGGGTAGTATCGCCGGTGGTTACAGTCCATGCTTTCGGGGCGTTGATGATGGTCAAATCTTCCTGGCTTCCGTTTACAAAAAAAGGATCGTTGGGGCTGTTACCGGAGTTTACGGCTTTGGTAGTGTGGCTGGCGGTATGGTCTGCCACTGCCGTCGGGTTCATTACATCGCTGGTATAAAAAAGATAATCAGGCTCGGCATACACCACGCCGGGTTCTTTCTTTAATGCGTTAGCCACGGTGTCCACATTCAGGTTTTTGTCAAAACTGAGTTTGTAAATGTTATACATCGGCGGCACCTTCATGCGCTTTCCGTTGGGTGCCACAAAGGTTCGGGCTGCTTTAAAAGAGGAGCGGGTTTGATGAAAGACTTTGGAAAAGTGCTTTACGTGAAACTGCATGAGTTTTTGGTCGAGGGAAGGGATGCCCACCTGCACAACCCCTTTTTTGGCAGATTTTTTAAAGTTCAGGTTCAAATTATCTTTAAACCGCACCAACACCACCCCCTGAACACTTTTCGGATTATAAGGATCAAGCTGGTGGCGGTTGACAAAATTGTTTTGCCCTAAAACGGTCAGGGAGCCAATAAGCAAAAAAAGGAGGGTAAAAGTTTTTTTCATGGTAAATTAGTTTAGGCGGTAAAATTTATTTAAAGAACGTTCCATAACTTTATTTTCTTTTTCGCAGGAAAGGCTATAGATATCAGGCGTAAAATGGTTGGTAATATGAGTTTACCGTACGCTTAAGGCAATAGAAAATTTTCTTGTTAGTGTTAAAAGGCACAGCATCAATACAAAAAAGCTATTTTTTCCGTAACAAATCAAGATTTGCAGATAGAGAACAGGCGTTCTCTTATTTCCCCGCTCGGGGGTGCTTTGGAAAATTATTCATGGGTTTTTTTAAAAAATTGTCGTAACTTTTGTTAAAAGTCAAAGTTAAAAATAAATTCTTTACAAAATACATTTTCTGTTAAATAATCTTTTTGTCTCATTGAATATTCCGGTCAGATCAGTGCCACCAATTTCGGGATATGAGTGCCGGGGATTTCGGAGTATCAGTGCCACTTTAAAAGATCAGGTAACTTGCCTGTCTCATTAAAAAAAGAGATAGGGCTAAAAAACTTGATCCAATGGATTTAAAACAAATTATCAGATTACATGTTGGGATTATGGACAGATACTATGAAGTCCCGTCAGGGACGGCTTATAATTGCCTGTGAATTTATTCATAGGCAAGCATGAAGTAATCCTTTTTTGAAGGTATTGGAATGAAAGGGGAAAAAGCAAACAATGCATTCTCATGAATAAATTCATGGTCGTAGGAAGGAGTCGTCCCTATGGGAGGACTGTTATAGACAAGACTTCTGACTTTATGGACAGGCATTTTACAAAGACATCCGCGTTACAAATGCGGATGAAATGGGGAGCACATATTACAACTTCGCTCCACTGCGTTACGCTGCGTCGTAATACGATGCTTAGTTGTTAGGCTTCGTATTTCTTTATCAGAATTTTATTAATTTCATCTATATATTTTTCATTAGGCTTTTTATCTACAACTGACCTCTTATAATTCATGTATAAATTTATTATATCATTTTCGGTTTCACTATCCAATATCGTCAAATCTAACATTAAGGCATTGTTTAAATCATTAGGTTCAAACTTTTTTAATCCATTGCCATATTCACGTCTGTTATCACTAAAAATTTGTTTTGCGACATCAGTCAATAAATAAGCAAATAACAGGTCAATATTTATTTTATAAAAAAGATTTGAATTCGGATAGATGCAATGAAAAGTTGTCAAATTACTTATGTTTGCTTCATTTCTAATAAATTTTAGACCCTTTCTATTAAATACACCAACCCAAATTGGTGATGGTGGTCTGTTTTCCAAAGAATACCAAGGTGTCCGTTTTGATGTCAGATATTTTTTGTTTATTCCTTCTCGTTCACCAAGCTCTATGTATTTTAAAGTATTTTCTTCATTTTGACTTTTACAAGCATCAAATAAATAAATATTTGCATTTTTGTTCTTCAATTTTTCGAAATCATCATTTGTAAAAAACGGTGACATTACATCTTTTGATTTTGTTATACAAGGTAATAAACATTTATGAATAATCTTGTATTTATTTGATTTATTTTGATTAAATGTAAAATAATCATTTGCTCCGGTTGCAATACCCCTTACAACCTTTGCAACATTTTTAAATGGCATTAAATTTTTATATTTTTCGCTTTTTTGTTCTTGGTAATACGTTCTCCATTTAATGTTAGGGTTTAAGCTTTGAGTTTCAAAATCTATCTTTGGGATATTTGGGAAAGCTTCTAATTCTGCAAGGTTATGAATGTTTGAAAATGAAACTTTTGAAGATTTTTTATTCTTTTCAAATAATAGTATTGCACTGGTTGTTAAGGCATCATCAAATATATTTTCATTAAAGTCAAAAACAACAATATGTCTCAATGATTTGGATTTAATCAAATAGTCTTTAACCAATTTACCGTAGTCTGAATTTAAAAATTCCGATGGAATAATATAAGCAGCACGACCATTTTCATTAAGTTGATAAATTGATTTCAGCAGGAACAATGTATAAATATTAGTAAAACCACTTAAATTAATTTTTAATCTATACATTATTTCTTCTAAGGTTTTCTTGTTTTCGTAATCATGAAATTTGAAATAAGGTGGATTGCATATAATTACATCATATTTATTATTCCAATCATTGAAAAGATAATCCTCTAAAAAAAAATTGATGTTTGAATAATTGCCAAAATTCTGTTTAGCAATATTAAAAATAACAGGGTCAACATCAAAGCTTGAAATTTCAATATTTTGTTTTAGTTTGAGTAATAATCTTGAAAAAATACCCAATCCAAAAGCAGGTTCAAGTAATGTGTTGAATTTTGGTGTATCCAATATCCAATCAATCATTATTTGGGCAACAGGCTTAGGTGTAAAAAACTGAGCATATTTCTTACGATGGGATAACGTAGTTCGTTTTTTATATTCTTTTTCTAAAATCATTTTAAAAGTCTCCAATGTTTAACAATGATTTTAGGTTTTCAATATCAAGATAAGCAGTTCCTTTGTCAAATGTTACGTAAAATAATAGTCGCCCCCTTCCCATTTCCCTACGAACACTGCTATGTTCAGGTTCTTCTATCTTGTAAGCAATTTGTTTGGTTTTGCGAGTATTTATTTTTATGGTTGTTTTATTCTGATTTTTTATATCTTTACTAATTTCGTAATATTCTCCTTCTTTATCGGTTTCGGTAATTAATGACAAAATATTTTTAAAAGAAATGCCATAAGATTTATCAAAGAATACTTGAAAATAGTAATGTGGGACATTAAATGTTTCTGTCCATTTGTAAACAACTTTTAAGTCTTCTATTTTTGGTGTTATACTCAAATAATCACGTTTTTGGACAATGGAAATATTTTCTTTTAATTTCTTAAATAATGTCGTTAAATCCTGCAATTCATTTGTTGAACTCCAACCTGGTCTTCTAAAACTAACGGCATTGTTTCTTTATTAATTCCCTTCAAGATTTCAATGAAGTGTTTTCTTTTTGGATGTTTCAATAAATCGGAATAATCGGTAAGTATTTTATCTCTAATTTCAATTGCTTTGCTCAAATGTTCTAGGGTTCGGGCTTGCATTTCATTCTCATATTTTTCGATTAGAAAAGCACTTGAACGAATTTCCAAACCTGCAATAGCTTTTTTCACATACTCTGTAATTTCATCATGGTCAATTTTGCTTATATCATAACCTAAATCTGGATTAAAATTTTCTTTTGCAAATATCAATAAATCAGGTCTTTTTCCTATTGTATCTAATTCATTTTGAAATTCATTATAAAATTTGTCGAAACCCTCTTCACCGGCAATTAAATCATCTGATTTACCATATCTAACAGCAACATAATTCTTAGAAGTTTCATTTATTGCTCTAAAAATTAAATCTTCCGCCCAATCCCCTTGTTCTTTATTAGTAATGAAATTTGAAGATGCTTGTGTTGGTGGAGAAGTTCTGTCTTTTTGTTCAGAAAAATCCACAATTGTTGTAGGTATCAGTTTTGTTAATTCTCTTATTTCATCAAAATATGCCATATTTAAATCCTTATCAGTTTTATATTTCAAATTACAAATTTAATTCATTTTTTCATCGTGCAGAAATCTTTCTCTATATGAAGCCTGACTTTCCAAAAGTTCCCATTAGGACAAAATAATATTTAACCAAAATCCCCTTTTCCTTTTGCCGGCAAAAATTTTCGTTGTATTTTAGCCCTTTGTCAAAACCTTAAATCTGATGAATTATATCCTTTTTGATGGGGCGGTTCGGGACAATCTGCTGCCTTTCACATTTACCCGGCCTGTAGCGGATATCAGGTTGGGAATCACCACTATTCGCGAAAAATGGGAATATTTTCTAAAACAGAAAACGACTACGCTAACCCGTGATTATCTCGCCGATAAATTTCCATTGCAAACGGAAGCAGAAAACATTTTGATTAATGCTGCTGTGTTGCCAGACAAAGATTTGGCGCGACAGGTTATGAACCTTGGCGATGGCCAGGCTCTGATGCAGGGAGATGTTTTGATTGCCAGGTTTGTACATGCCGAAGATATCCAAAGAATGGATGACCTCAAACCTGAAGCTGTGGAGGTAAACCGTGAGATTAGGCAATTACAACATGTTTGGGAAATCTTTTCCTTGAATAATAAGGTGCTTCGGACAGATTTTGAAACACTTACCACCGGAAGGAAATCCCAGCCGTTGAGCAAAACAAATTTCGTACAGGGCGATGTGTCGAAAATTTTTGTTGAAGAGGGTGC
>CAJXGP010000215.1 GCA_913053915.1 uncultured Ignavibacteriales bacterium
AAGGAATACCTAAGGCGATTGATGCCGTTGCTTCCAAAGGGGGAGTAATTGAGGGAAGTACCGGATTTTTGAAAACTTTAGGTTCTGTGATTAGTTTGGGAACGGGAGGTGCAGGAGGTAATGAAGGGCCTGTAGTCATGATGGGTTCATCGATTGCTTCATCTATAGGCAGATATTTATCGGTTTCACCTGATAGACTTAAAATACTGGTCGGTTGTGGCGCTGCCGCCGGGTTAGCTGCCGCATATAATGCCCCTTTAGGTGGAGCACTTTTTTCAATGGAAATTATATTAAGAACTTTTAATGCAAAGTCTTTTAGTCCAATTATCATTGCCTCCGTATTTGCTACGGTTATCTCTCGAACGTATTTAGGAAGTGAACCTGCATTTAAAACATCTACGTTTCATTTAGCTACAAATTACGAATTTATATTTTATGTAATTCTTGGAGTATTAGCTGCATTTACTGCGGTTTACTTTGTAAAAGTATTCATGAAAATAGATGAATATTTTGATTCAAAAGAAAAAATACCGATTTGGTTAAAACCGGCAATTGGTGGTCTTTCTGTCGGTATGATTGGATTATATTTACCGGGTATTTTCAGCTTTAGTGAAGCTGCTGTCGATAATACTATCTTCAACTCAACACCTTTTGTAATTTTGATATTATTATTGTTATTCAAACCGATTGCAACATCTTTAACAATTGGCTCGGGAGGTAACGGCGGAACTTTTTCACCGAGCATATTTACCGGAGCAATGCTGGGCGGAGCGTTCGGCCAGGTTGTTAATTATCTTTTTCCGGCTATAACCGCACCTCCGGGAGCTTATGCTCTAGTTGGTATGGCTGCTGTGGTTGCAGGAACTACACATGCCTCATTAACTGCTTTAATTATGGTATTTGAAATGACTGATAATTATCAGATTATATTACCATTGATGTTAACAATTATAATAGCAACTACAATATCAAAATCTATTTTAAAAGGATCTCTTTATACCCTTAAATTTGATCGGGAAGGCAAGGGAATCGATATTTACGGCAGAAAAGTTTCGGTACTGAAAAGTATGTTCGTTAAGGACTTATTGGAGCATAATGCCGATATTGTAAATGAAAATTTTACATTTAAACAAGTATTGCAAGCTGTCAAATCTTCAAGGTTTAATTATATTCTAGTAAAGGACAAATCCTCCAATTTGGTTGGTAGAATAGATTTTCAGGATATTAGGAATGCTGTTCTTGATGAAGAAACCAGAAATATACTGGATTTCTTAGTTGCAGGTGATCTTATGACCAAAGAATTGAGTTTAATTACAGACGATAAAAATTGTGAAGAAGCGCTCACATCAATGGAAAAGGAAGATTTAGACTATTTACCCGTCATCAGTGTTGATAACGGGAAATATTATGGTATTATTGCGAGAGAAAACATACTAAAGCGTTATCAAAATGAACTGCTTATTCAACTAAGCGAACAAGATTTAGCATTAGATTGGTTTTCAGTGTTGGACTAAAGAAATGAATCTTTTCTAAGATTAGATTAATGTCCGATAATGTATATTATGTAAACTAACGTGTCCTCTTTTTTAAGTAAGACCATTTAATTCTAATATGACGAATATTATTAAAATTATCAACAATGCCCAAAAGAAAAGATTTTTCTTTTTTCTTTTAATCTTTAAATGTCTCGAGAAACCTAATTCGCGTTTTTTACGCTCTTTCTCATCCGTTTCCTTGACGTAATATCTTGGAGTATAATCAAAAGTACGATTTTGTGGTTTTTTCATAAACATGATTAGTCTTCTTAAAATATTGCTGAAATAAATAATTCCGGATCGAATGTTTGCAAATCATCAATTCCTTCACCAACACCTATAAATCTTACCGGTACTTTTTGTTTTGCACAAATTTGAAAAACAACGCCTCCTTTAGCAGTTCCATCCAATTTGGTAATAATCAAACCGCTTATATCGGTAACCTTTGAAAATTCATCCGCTTGGATTAGTGCATTTTGACCGGTATTGCCGTCAATTACTAAAAAAGTCTCGTTGGGAGCATAAGGAAGAACTTTTCGAATGACCCGTCTGATTTTATTTAATTCTTCCATCAAATTGGTTTTATTATGAAGCCTGCCGGCAGTATCAATAAGCACTATATCATATTTCCCTTTAATCGCTGCATTTACGGTATCAAATACAACCGATGACGGGTCTGAACCTTGAGGTTTCTGAATAAGCTCAACTCCGGCTCTTTCCGCCCATATTTCCAATTGTTCATTTGCAGCAGCTCTAAAAGTATCGGCTGCACCAATAATTACTTGTAAACCGTTTTTTCTAAAATTATATGCCAATTTCCCAATCGTTGTGGTTTTCCCTGCCCCATTTATTCCTACTATTAATATAACAAACGGTTTATGTTTTTCAATGTCATTATTTATATCATTCGGTTCTTTTGAAATTTCCAATATTGCAGCTAATTCATTCTTGACGGTTTGAAGAATATTTATATCGGACCTGTCTTTTTGATTTTTAAGTTTTATTCTGGTTTCTTCAATTATTTTTTCGGTAGTTTCAAATCCTATATCGGAAGTAACCAATATTTCTTCGAGTTCATCAAGTGTGCCGGCATCAATGACGGCTTTTCCACTTATTGCTTCGTTTATCGTATTTACTAATTTATTTCTAGTCTTTGAAAGACTGTTTTTTAATTTTTCAAAATTTAAATTATCAAATAGAGTCATAATTTTTACGTTTTATAAATTCAAAAGCTCGAACCGCATATCCTGATAATGATACTATCATCAAAATAATACTTAATATATATAAAATCCGGAAAATTATATTAGTATAACCAACCTGTAAAATTATCAATAAAATTACCAAAGCAATATTTACTACTGTAATTTTACCGAGTATATTCGATGGAAGAACTTTCCCAAGTTTATTTGCAATAAAAATTCCTCCCATCAAGATCAATAAATCGCGTATTATTATCATATAAAAGTAATAACCGGGAATAAGGTTCAAAATGAAAAGTTTAATGATAATTACACTAATGACTACTTTATCGGCTAGTGGATCTATTATTTTCCCCAATTCAGTAACTTCATTAAATCTTCTTGCCAGATATCCGTCTAAGATATCCGTACCTGCTCCCAAGATGCATACGGCAAAAGTAATAAATCTTATTTCGGGTACCTGTAAATTTTCAAGTAAAAACCAAAAAGGGATTGCCATTAATAACCTACTAAAACTAAGCAGATTGGATTTAGTGAATATTTTTTTGAAAGTGATTTTCATGTGTTTATAATTTAAGTTTTTTCATAAATCATTTTCTTGTGTGTTAAAGTGATTTATCCTGCCCGTTTCATCTTATTACTGCAAATTTACCTATTTTTTCTTCAATCTCGTTATTCAAATTATCTAATTTTACAATTCTAAAAATGTAAATACCTGAATTCAATAAATTACCGTTGAAATCTCTCAAATTATATTTGAGTCCGCCGTTTCCGTTGTTTTCGTATAATTCATTTATTTTTTTACCGTTAATATTAAAAATGGTAATCTTTACTTGTTGTGGAAGATTAGCAAATGTCATTTTTCCTACTCCACCAATAATTTTTGCCGGACTAGGATAAAGATACACTCTCGATAAATCCTTTGAGTAACCTGTCAATACAATATAACTACCCGCTCCGGAATTCAGTTTTAAGCTTCCGGTTTCTCTCGATGACATAAGTCTTACAATATGAAGAGTATATTCTATTCCTATCGAACCGACAGGATTATTACCTGTCAGATCCAAATAAACTATTTCATTCCTATCCCCTATTTTTACTATATTAACTCCATTAGTCGGATTAAAAATATAATTTGACTTATTTAATGCGATTACCGGGTCAATAGGCAAATTAAAAGTTATTTTTATTTTATAAGGATTAATTATTTTGAAAGAATTGACAAACAACTGTTCTACAGTTCCAACCGTATCCACATAAAAAATTAATGTATCTCGTTTTACAGGCGATCCATAAAAATCATTTAAATTCTGTACTATCAATTTGTGCATTCCAACAGGTAAAGCACTATCAAATGAGAGTAAATAAGAAAATTGATTATTTGCAGAAATTGAATTTGGATATTTAGACCCTACTACCGTAAATGATTGAAGATTTTCAATTGTATTATTTATCTTATTGGAAAAATTTACCGTAATAGTATTTTGATTAGTGCTTTTCACGCTAATTACGCGCGCAGGATTATGAGAATATACTTTAATTAAGTGACTTAAGTTAGATTCAGGGCATTGTTTAGTATTATCTATTGATTGTACTGCATAGTAATAATTCTTTTTGTCAACAACATTGTGATCTGTGAAATTGGTAGTTGAAGTAGAATCATACATAAGAAGAGAATCCTTTTTTACTCCCCGATAAATTAAATATTTATTTGAAGTACCGGTCCATCGTAACATAATTTCAGTAGGATCAATACTGAATCCATTTAATTCATAAGGAGCACTTGCTCTTTTAGCGTTTGCAAATTCTATAAAATTAATACTGTGATTTGTAGGAAATGCCACATCCATAACACCGTTATGATTGATATCCCCTATAAATACCGAGTTGGAATTTATATTCTCTTTGTAAGAAATTATCTTATTGCCGTCTTCCGAATATTTAAAAATATAAGAATATGGAAAAATGAACAGGATAAGTTCATCCGCTCCGTCATTATCGATATCGGCAAATCTTATACTGTTTTCAGAACGACGAAACGATGAATTGAATTCCTTTGATGGATCTAAAAAAGCGTGATTATAAATAATATGCAATGAATCTGCTATAAAATTAAAGATAACTAACCTGTAATAAGGTGCTATATCTTGCGAAGTTATCGAATGCAGTAAAACCGCTAATACCTGTTTCCCGTTTCCGAGATAATCACCGGCACT
>CAJXGP010000216.1 GCA_913053915.1 uncultured Ignavibacteriales bacterium
CTTTTTCGCTCCAAAAATACTTTCCGCTACTACCATCAGCGGGACGATGGTCATTGGCTTAGCCCCCGTATTCATATTGTGGAAGATGAAAGTGCCAAAGTTTGCCTTCCACTTGTCTGTGTGGGTAGGGATAGTCTTGGGATTGACTCTCGTTGTTCCCGATATTAAAAAGTCGATACCCAATGAATGGCTTTTTAGTTCAGGGAAATATAATAAACTATTAGCCGTAAACATTTATGGAACGATGATCTGCTTTAGTGTTTATCTTCTCTCAGCCCTGTATTTTCGCTTTAGGAGCAAGTCTTGATCAAGGACCTGGGGGAACTTCACCCTCCCTTACTGGTATTTGGTGGAGTCTATAGCAATTATCAGGCTCTCACAGCCTTTAAAGAGATAGCTGAAAGAGATAATATCTCTTCAGAACAGATTATCTGCACAGGGGATATAGTTGGCTACTGTGCTCAACCTGAAGAAAGCGTCCAACTTATCCGTAAATGGGGCATACACTCTATAGCCGGCAATGTGGAGATTCAATTGAGTGAAGAGAGCAGTTTCTGCGGTTGTAACTTCTCAGAAGGTTCTCGCTGTGACGGCTTTTCAAAGGTTTGGTACCCCTATGCTCAGAGTGAATTGAGTCAAGAATCCCTGGACTGGATGAAGATTTTACCCCATCATATCAGGTTTACTATGGCTAACAGGTCTTTTATGGTTGTTCACGGCTCGTATACGTCTGTCTCAAGGTTCATATTTGGGTCAACGCCTTGGTCCATTAAGGAGAGGGAGTTTCAGGCAACGGATGCCGATGTGATCCTCGCTGGCCACTGTGGACTGCCTTTTCACCACATAGATCATGATAAATCCTGGGTCAATGGGGGAGTGATTGGCATGCCGGCTAATGACGCCAGCCCAAAAGTATGGTATTTACGAATCGATACGGTTCGTGATCAAATACGTTTCACTCACCAGTCCCTGGAATATGACTTCAACACAACAGCTAACTTGATGGAAGAAAGGGGTTTGTCAAAAGAATACTCGACGACCTTAAGGACAGGCCTATGGGATAATTGCGAGATTTTACCGCTTGAGGAAACGGCTCAGAGTGGTCATCCCCTTAAACTTGAGACAATACTTATCTGACAGGCCATGATCTTTAGCCGTAAATAGTGAAATATCAATATTTATAGTCTTTATCAAAGAACTTCGCGTTCACGACAAAGAAATAACGTCCTTTTGCTCCAAAGAAGTGAAAGTTGACTTGAATGGTCTCTTTCTTTGTTTTCCACTTTACCTTAACAATGTTATACCCAAAATGTCTCTGTTTGAAAGGGTCCTTAAAGTGTTTTATTCCATCCACACGCTCACGGGGTTTGCCGTATAGCTTTGATAGATAGTTAATTATCTTCTCTGTCCCTTTAAGAGATCGTTGGAAGTTTGACTTATTCAGTTTTTTATAATCCGTTATGTAAAAGCTGAAACTGTACCAACTTAGCTTTTTATTCTTGAAACGAAAGTACCATTTGCCCTTCATATTAAAGATCTTACTGGTTTTGCTCCATTGGCTGATGATTTTGACAGGTTTAGTTTGTTCATCCTTTGGATCGGCCTTTGGATAGTGTTTCTTGAAGGCTTTGAGGGGCATACCCACCCAGATAGCCTTATTCATGGGATCTGGTTTTTCCTGACTCACCAAGGTTTCTGAATGCAATGAAATAAGTATAACCAGGCTGACCAATACAATGGCTAAATACTTTAGTGGGAAAGTCTTTAAGATAAGATGTGTCGGCGACACCATGACTTCTCTGGATGTTCTCATAAAAAGACCTCAATATTCTAATCGATCGTCTTATGATATAAAGATAACTCATCAACACATTTTATCAATGGATGAATGTTCTTTTCCTTTTCTTTTGACAAAAGAACCAAATAAAAATACTTTTTTAATTATATATTTTTCCGATACGACATTTAAATATTTCTGTGCGATATTTAAAATTGTTCTTTTATCCATTGTCTTAATTCTGTAATGTTATTAATCCAAGTATCGGTAAATTCTTTTATGCATAATTTATAAAAATTCAGAACGAATCTTTATTCATTGAGATTCTCGGACTCTTATAATTTTTACAGGGATTAATAAATTTAGCATAACTACTTTTCCAACTTTTAAAAAAGACTTTAGCAACGGTGCTATTTACGGTTTCTCCGCGAATAACTACACCTACATTCCGGGAACTGTAAAAATAACTCTTTGCCCAATTAGAAGAACCGAGCCACAATAAATTGTTATCAACTATTAAATATTTACAATGTTCAACTCTTGCAAACGGGATAAACCCACCGCTGTATTGTGGTATCACACTAAATTTAACTTGGATGTTTGGAATGACCTGAAGGCTTTTTAAAAAATTTACACCCGGTTTACGCAAATTCCAATTTGACACCAACAACTTTACTTTCACACCACGCAAAGCTGCTCTACGCAATGCATCATCAAGCGTATGATAAAATACACCATATTCATCCGGATTATAAGTTAATAATTGTATCAGCACCCTTTTATGAGCACCATTAATTAATTTGAGAATAGCAGATTCATCACTAATCATTCCGGGATAAATATATCCGATAGGACTGAAGGTAGGATAAAGAAAAACCGGCTTTTTATTATAAGACAATTCAATCGGATGTGTCTCATTAATTATATCTTTTGCCGGAATCGGCTTTAATTTCAAAGGTTTATTAATCGATTTTAATTTGCTTAACTTCCAATCCAAGTCAAAAATACGCAGTATATACCGGGCAAGGCGTGCATTATGGATTCGTACGCCTAATTCTTGTATCTGATTAAACGATCGCCAATCCCAATTTTGGCTGCCGATAAACGTTTCATTATTGTCAACAATAAAATATTTGGCATGAAGGACACCATCCATCTTATCAAAATAGGATAGAATTCTTACGGTAATATTATCGGCTTTATTAAGTTTATTTAAAGTTTTAGAATAAAGTTTATAGAATTTACCGTCGGAGATAATACGCACTTTTACTCCGCGAGCGGCGGCTTTTAAGACTGCTTTTATTACTTTTTCAAGCGGCTTTCCGGCTTTATTGGAAACATAAAAGGTTTCTAAATCAATACTCTTTTTAGCATTATTAATCATACTTAACCAAACCGGGAGTGTACGTTCCGTTTGTTTAATACCTAAGTTGGTCTCAACCGGAACACTTTCTACCAATTGCAAATCTTTGTTGTACGAAGAACTCTGAGCCAGAAGGGTTAAATACCAAAAACATAGGAAAATAAATAATGACGGAAAAAATATATTCTTTTTCATGATATTCCTTAAATGTTTGTTTTATTAATTTTACTATTATATCCAAATAAAAAGAACTGATTATCAAAGTTAAAAACAAAAATAAAAGTATACATCAAAATGCGGTTTTTATTTTTCAACTTAAAATTTTATTTTATGAGATGCAAATGGGAGGATACAGCGGTACAGAACCTGATGCATCGTAGAACAAATTATTCTGTAGGAATGTTTATGGTAGTAATTTGTTTTACAATAATTTTGCAAAAACCGGAAACGGCAAAATTATATTTTTTACATGTTTTTATCAAAATTCGTAATTTAATTCACATTCCAAAATTCAACTGCTGTCGCAGTTGTAAATCCGGCATTTAACGGGAAGGACGCAAAGTCCATTGAAAGAAGAAGAAACGAACTACGAAGTAGTTCAATTCATAATAGCTATGGACGAAGTCCATAGACCATGGATAAAAAAACAAAACCCGGAACTGCGGAGCAGTTCAATTAAAAATTATAAGTATTTAATAAGTGTTTTTGCGTGGGGGAAGTCATCAACTGCAGTGAAATATAAATCTTCCCCTTTGTTTTTTAAGAGAAAGATTGGAAGATTCCGGATTAAAATTCCGGAAATCTGCATATCCGGCTGTCGAGGAATGGTTCTCAACATCAGGGGAATTCATTGTTGCCACCGAGTGGTCGGTGGCAGCAGTGGGAATCGAAATGACAAATTATACTAATGTCGTATTTTATGGGATGCAAATGGAAGGGACAAAAGGACAAAGGCGAAAAGGTAAAAAGATTAAAAGGTTTTGGAGCAAGATTCCCGGGATTTTCTTCCCGATTTCTTTACGGATGAAAAGGCAAAAACTTTGTTGTTATTTGTCAAGTTTCATAAGGTTGTTGAGGAAGACCTGAATAATAACTTTGCTCGAAATAATAATTTTTTTAAAATCCAAGTAATTTTTTTGGTTTGTTTATTAGTCAAAGAATTAAGAAAATTCTTTACCGGATAATTTCCTTTTTTGATTTATATGATATTATTTTTCGCAATAGGAGTTTCACAAATAGGTTAATAATTGTGAGTAAAATATTTACCGAGAGGTATAACGCCCGCGTAATAAATGCGAGCTTGCGAGCGATCTAATTGACGCGATTGTTGGAACGTAAACTAACACGCAACACTAAATAACCGATAAAGCCTGAGACTAATGACCCCAAAATGATGCCTATTCGCTCATCAAATAATTGGTTGACGCCCGTTCCTTCAAAAGCAAGTGAACCTATAAATAGACTCATTGTAAAACCAATGCCGCATAGGATCGCAGTGCCGTATAAAGAACCCCAAGACATACCCTTCGGCAGCCTGGCCAACTTAAGTTTAATAGTAACCCAACAAATACCGAAAACACCTGCTTGCTTTCCAATAAACAAACCGAGCGCAATACCCAGTGGAACGCTGTGAAAAACTTGTTTAGCCCCCACTCCGGCAAAACTAATTCCGGCATTAGCGAATGCGAAGATTGGAAGAATAAAGAAAGCTACAACGGAGTGCAGGTCATGTTCCATACTTTTTAGCGGTGAGTAATTTATATTTGTTTTCGACTTCAGTGGTATAAACATAGCTAAGATAATACCG
>CAJXGP010000217.1 GCA_913053915.1 uncultured Ignavibacteriales bacterium
AGTAATAGGGTCGTTAATAGAGCGAGGGACAGACGGAAGGGCTGCCCCCTTTTGGTGAAGTATAACTTCAATTCCGTTTACAGCTTGTCTGACTATATGATAGCTCCTGATATCTCCTTCAAAAAACTCAATATCACTATTAAATTCTTTTCCCAAAGGGACAGGTAGGTTTTCTCTTTTCCCTGTGGAAAAATTATCAATGACTCTGACTGAGTGCCCTTGTTTTAAAAGTTCTTCAACAATATTGCTGCCAATAAACCCTGCGCCTCCAGTAACGAGAAATCTCATTTGTTATCCTTGTGTTTTTTAGCTAACTTATTATTTTTAGTACCGACCTGTCCGGTGGAATAAGAATTGAGCAATCTCTTCTTCAAGTACATTCTACCATAATACATTTTAAAGTATTTTTCTCGTTTAAGAGCATCTTCTTTATTTAAGCATCCCTCAAAATAGATTAATTTTAATGGTCTTCTGTATTTTGTTGATTCGACCTGACCTTTATTATGCTGCTCAATTCTTGATTTTAGGTTATTTGTATAACCATAATAAAATTTATAATCTTTTAAACTTTGTAAAACATAAGTATAACCGATTGGACTGACCCACCTTGGGGCAGGTTTGCACAGATAACATCAGATTAAGCAACTTTATTAAATTTAATAAAACCTAACAATACGCCATCTTTTTCTGCTGAACTAATAATACTTTCAACAATTTTCACATTTTCGAATTCAATAAAAGAATCACCGCATTGGTTACAAACAAGAGCCGGCACATCACGAATAACCAAAAGGTTTTCTCCTTTTGCAAAAGGTAAATTTGTTTTACCTTCTTTCATTTCACCTTTACATAATGGACAAGTCATTTTTTTCTTCTCCTTTTTTTAAAACCAATCTCCCATTCTGAAAGATTTGGTTCATATACTGTTATTATCCAGAGCATATAATTTTCTACATCTATAGCAACAACAATATGCAAGTATCTATTCTTTGATGTTCTTCCTAAAACCAAATAACTAGGTAATGGGAAATCATCCTCATAATTAGCTATTATCTCACTATTACCAAGCACTTCTTTAGGGGGTGGAATAGAATAATATGTATAAAATACTGTAATAGGTGATTGTTATTAAATACTTTGGACATTATAAACATACGTCTTATTTTATTCAACCCCCTTAATTTCATCAGCAGATATCTTTCTCTCTTGCATTCTTATTACTGAATGTGATTTAAATGCAATTTTACTTTTTTTTGCTAACTTATATATTAATTCTATATCCACCAATATACTTCTTTTATTAAAAAATTTAAACTATTCAATTAGTGTCATATCCTCCGAGTCCCTTCGGGAGAATTTCGTTATTTACCGCAAAAGCCTGCCCGCTATGGTTGAGTTAACATCACCCACAACAATTACCAGATCAGGATTTTCGTTTAATAAGACTTTTTCAAATTCAATCATTATTATAGCGGTCTGTTCGGCGTGAGTACCGGAACCAACCCCTAAATAATATTTTGGTTTGGGTAATTCCAAATCAATAAAAAAGACTTTTGACATATTCTCATCGTAATGTTGTCCGGTGTGACAAATTAGATGATTAACCGAATTGCTATATTTATTTAATGCTCTGTGTATAGGTGCTACTTTCTTCCGAAGGGATGGTTATGCCAATAAAATTAGGTCTTGCACCAACAACGGAAATAATTTTTATCATAGAATGGATTTTTTAAGTAAGATTTATAGGTAAAGAATGTTCTTTAATTTGTTTTCTCCTTTAAGAACCAAATAGTATTCTTCGTCAGGCGCCGAATGTGCTGTTTCGTCAGGCGCCGAATATACTATTTAGTCAAAAGTTAATTAACCCGGCTTCTGACTGGCCGGATCTGCGTTCCGGCAGTGGCCGGGATATTCAATCCGTCAGGGGACGGGATCTTCGATTCAGTAGAAAAATAAATTTACAAATTGCACAATGTTGCTTAAGAATGAACCCGGTGGAATATTTGAAGAAGCATTCCACGGGTCAGAAGGGCATACAATTATACATTATTTACATTTTTTTTAGTATAAAATTCGTGAATCAGAGGCAATGCATTAATTAAAACTATTGACCCGCGGGGCTATGATCAACGTTAAAAACTTTACGCCGGACATTGTACATACTCTTTCTGCCTACTTATACAGAGATTGTATGATAGATTGCCGGAATATATTTAGGAGGAGGGATAGAAATATTATTCTTTTTAGCAGCTTGTATCCACGCCTCTTTGGCCTGCAAAACATTTATCAGCGCTTCATCAGGTGTATTGCCAAATGCAGAACAATTTTTTAGGTCAGGGATATCTGCTATGTATCCCTTGTCCTCTTCGCTATAAAAAATATTAATGTGATAATCTTTCATTTTTATTCCTTCAAAGTTAAATTATATTTTTCCACCAAAGATAGAAATTGACTTACCTGATAGGGTTTGGCCTTTCCCTTAACGTTCTGTATGTTTATTAATTCTTTCACAGCAGTATTAATAAAAATATGATGGCTGCCTTTGACTCTATCCAAACTGAATCCAAACCCTTCAACTAAATTTTTAAAATCATTAAAAGAAACATTCTGTTTATTTGTTAGAATCTTTTTAAGAAATTTCTTTTTATTCACTACTACTCAATTTAATATTATTAAAGAAAATGAACAACAATAAAATAACTCACTGAATCAACTTTCTTAATTTCTTTTACCTTTGGCTATTTTATAGTATTTCTTCGTCAGGGGCCGAATGTGCCATTTCGTCAAAAGTTAGTTAACCCGGCTTCTGACGGGCCGGATTATCCCAAAAATTCAGCACAGTATAAAATGTTTTTTCACAGAATCCGGGAGCGAATTTGCCTACTAGTTTCCACTACTTAAAGGAGAGAACAGAGGTGAAGTTTTTTATAAAAAATTCGATAAACATTTTCAAGTTTTAATTAACTAATAAAATTTCTTCACCGTTTAATTGTATCATTTCGCTAAACCCGCTTTCAGAATCATTTGTTAAAATATGAGGTTCAATACGACTGTCTATTTTTCCTGCTAATTTATTTAGCTCTATCAACAAATTATAATAATCAATATTATCACTTAATTCATTTACAAAAAAGGCAATATCAATATCGCTGTCTTCTCTCGGTTTCCCATTTACGTAAGAACCAAATAAGACTACACGATTAAACATTATATACTGCTTTGCTTTTTTAGAAAATTCAATGGCTTTATTTACAACTTCAGTTTTATTCATCTCTGAAATTCCTTTGTGTGTTTTAAAATTTCAGCCAACCTTTCTTTAGTAAGTGACTTTGATATTTTTACCCGATATTCCGGATATCTTGTTTCTAAATTTAACGGATTCAACTGGTAAAGTAAATTTTCTTGAACTTCATTTAATTCATCAAAAAGTCCGCAAACCTCAGACAAATAAACTAGATTATGCGTCTTGGGAGGAAATGCATTCAATTTTTGCCGGTAATATGCCTTCAATATTTTCTCAATGGATTGCTGTAGAAGATACCCTGAAAATAAAAGTTTATTCTTTTCAAATAAAATTTCCGAAGTTTCTAAATCATCTTCCGAAATTTCTACCCAGTATTTTATTTTTTTATCATACATTGTAATTAAAGAATTTTAACTTATCTGAATTATTCAAATATTTTGTTTTGTCAATCCAATTTTTATATTTTTATAGAATTTTTCATTCCATTTCGGCAAAAATGATACATTCATAAATTTGTGAGCGTACCTTGTGGGGAAAACAGGTTCACCAAGTAACACTAAGTTTTACTCTAAGTCTCTCAAAGTATGAGTCGTTTAATTCCATTTTTTCATTTTGAATAGCACGCTGATACCACTGATTTTTATGATTTCCGCTGATAGCCAAGTGATTTTTTTCTTAATTTCTAAATTGTAGTTTACGAACACATTTTAATTATATTTTACAGTATACTTTAATTATGGCGAGAAATTTATCAAAATCTTCCAACCTATTATTCATAATATCCACCAAAACTTCTAGCTCAAGAGAAAAATACTCGTGACTTAACCGATTTCTAAAGCCTATCATTTTATTCAAAAGATCACGCTCTTTTTTTGAAATAATTTTATTTCGTTCTAAAATTTCTCCAATATCATTGTAATAATCCCACCTTTCATTAAAATCTGCAGAAACTATGTGCGCCAACATATCCAACAAATTTTGTAGCAATAGATATAAACCTCTCTCTAAAATCCAAAGCAAATCTTTATCACCTTTAATCTCATCAACCGTTACTTTGGAATACTTCTTTAAATTTTCCAAATCGGAAATAAAAGCTTGTAGATGTTTTTCTATAATTTCAATATCAGGCATTGGTTATTTTTCTCGATAAATATTTTCTTTTTATTTTTCTTATAGACGCCATATCTATATAAAGTTTACGGATATGATTTTCATAATAAATTCTTTTACGCCTATCTTTGCAGAACAACGACACCCCTTTATTTATTATCCTTTGCTGAAGTGTGATTTCGGCGTTATTCATTACAACAAAATCTATTCTAAATTTTGTTAATTTACTAAGTTCACTATTCATTCCGCTTTCGTATCCGTAGGGATATTTAACAAAATCGTTTTTATCAAACTTTTCATTTAAATAAACAGCAATATCAATGTCGTGATAATTTTCACTCGAAATAAATGAACCGAAAATATACGCAAATTCAATCTCATTAAATTGTTGTAAATAAATGCTTATTTTTTCTATTATTTTGGATTTTTTATTATCCATTTTTATCTTTTTATTTATAGCACACAGATAACACGGATTTTATGAATTTTCACAGTATTTTTTATCTCAGATTGCAAGAAAACCGAGTTACGTTTATTCGTGAATTCGCGGCGAAATACTAATTATCTTTCTTCAACAATATTTTCCC
>CAJXGP010000218.1 GCA_913053915.1 uncultured Ignavibacteriales bacterium
ATTTTATTCTCAATAATATTTTGCAGTTCTTGGGGGTGGAATAATAAGTTGTAAATCTATTATAGCGGACTTATAGCAAGAAAGATTGTTTATTACTGTTAATGTATTTCTAATTGGGTTGAAAAGTCTCAATTTTGCAATTAAAATAATTATTTAATCTTGAAGTAATCTTTACTATTTCTGAAAGTATTCCAAATGAAATATTTAACTTCCTTTAATTTTATTGTAATAATATTTTTCTTTCTACTTTCCTATTCACAGGACAATTATGCTGAAATCCAATCCGACACATTAGCTTTAGTGAATGGTCAACCTGTAACATCTGCCGACTTTAAAAACAGATTTGAATTGTCTATTTATCCGGGTAAAGGGGAAATATATAATCTTTATAAAGCTAAACGAGGTTTTTTATACTCCATGATTGCAGAAAGACTTTTAGCTAATCAAGCGCTACGAATGCCTACCAACACCGATAAGTATAAATTGCCTGAAATAGCGAAGCATTTGCCTAATCAAGCGCTACGAACGTTACCTACCAATACTGATAAGAACGAAGAAATACTTAAAAAAGAAACCGAGAGAATCTTTTTAAGAGATGCTTTGTATAGAAAAGTAATTGTACCAAAAGCAAAAGTAACAAAAAAGGAAATTGAACAGGGGGTTAAATTTTCAGTTTATTTTTATATACTTGATGCGTTTTATTTTCCCGGCACTATTTCTGCAAATAAATTTTATAATCTAGCAGACGGGAAATATTATAAGAACCGGGTTTATAGATTAGCAGACAGTTTGAAAATCAGGCATGATTCTTTGGAAATCGGTTACGGAGAATCGAATGGAACGATTGAACATGCTTTTTTTGGGCATAAACCGGGCTTTATTTCCAAACCGACCAATACGATAGATGGTTGGGTAATTTTTAGGATCCTTTCCAGAAAAATGAATAAAAAATTTAGTGCTGCAGCGACCAATGACAGAGAAGAAATGATACGTAAAGTCATTTTGTCTAGAAAGGAAACTAAGCTTGGTTATGATTATTTACTCTCGGTTATGAAAGGCATTAATGTGCACGTTAATTATAGAATATTCAAACCACTAGTCTATTCCATACATAAGTTATTATCTACTCATCGTAGAGAAAGCTTTGAGCCTGATTATTATTTAAGCAGAAACGAAAATACGAAGTTAAAGCAAATTTATAGTAAGAAACTTAATCAACCAATGTTAAAATTTAATGGTGGCGAATTAACTTTCAGGTACGTTCTTAACAATCTGCCGGTTTCCGGTTTTGCACCTATTGATACTACTATACCTGAGATTACTTATTCACTTAATACATCATTAAAATTTATGGTGCAAAATTATTTTCTCGCCAAACGGGCTAATCAGTTAAACTTACAAAATTCACAAGAGGTTAAGTACAATGTTCAAATGTTTTTAAATGCTTATCGCGCTGATTTGGTAGCTGCCGAAATTACAGACACTGTCCATGTTACTCTTGATGAAGTAAACAAATATTTTACTCAACATAAAGATGAAGTGTTAAAAGACGTAGAACTGAGGCTTCAAATATTTACTTTTGAAAATCTCGACGAAGCAGCTAAAGTGTTAAATAAATTAGATCGTTTAAGCAAAAATAGTAATGATACAACCGGAGCTGTTTGGCTTCGCGCTTCACAGCTTAGTGAACTTGGCGCGGTGCTTGCCGAATTAAAAAAAGGTTCTATTTATGGACCGATTTTTATTAAGGGAAAGTACACTGTTTTTAGAATCCTCAATAAACGTTCCAAAATTTCCCACCATGAAATTATTCACAGTATTCAAGTGGCTGAAGATATGCTCGTTGCTAAGCGTAAAAGGGAAGTACTCAATAAATATCTTGCTCGACTGGCGCAAAAACAAAATGTTAAAATATATCCAAATAGGTTGAGTAATGTAAAAGTTACACCTATTCAAATGTTAACTTTTAGATATATCGGATTCGGTGGTAAAATAATTGCAGTTCCAACTTTGTATCCGCATGAAAATTGGATAAAATATTTTAAACGTTCTAAAAAAATAATTCCTTAATCGTAAAAAGATATGTCTGATTTTATTTTTACCCCGGTTGTATGAAAAAGCGGGTTTTTTCTTGTCCCTTAGAGAGAAAAAAGATTTCTCCGCCACTCCATTCCTTCAAAGTGACGCGGCAGACTTTCCTTTCATTTTGAACGAATGTGAGAAAATCCCTGTTATGAGGAGGTTTTTTCAATCACTCCGTTCCTTTCATGTAGGTACATAAAATAAAATCGTTGTTGTTGTAAACGGGATAATAAGGTTTGGAAATTACCTTTGAAGGAAAATTATCTGAATGAAACCATATTTTTTATGTAATAATTTGCATTAGCTTTATTTTTTTAACAATGGAATGGATGATCCGGTAATATTTAAATATACATTTTGTTATATTTTAGTGATCGATTTAAAATCGAAGTAAATTGTAAATATGTATCATTATTTACCGGTATAAATTATGCCGAGTTCATTCAAAATTAAAATAAAAAAAGTGAAAACTAGAATTCCGGTTCCTCAAAAGCCCCCGAAGATTGAAAAAAACAAAAAATCTTATGATAGAAATAAAGAAAAGCAGAAAATTCGTAAACGTAAATAATTGTTTGTGAATGAAGTTATGTTTTTAAATTTATTAACAAAGGAAAAAGGTTAATTATTTTAGATGAATATGGAGGGCTGCAAGGTAAGATATTCTTGAACTCTTGTGGTAAAATTTATAAAAGACCTTATGTGAATTATTGATTATTATATTTAATTCATAACTCACGTTACGCAAATATGTTACTAAATTGCCCCGACATTTATGCCGGGGGCAATATTAACCTTAACTGTATGGGCTTTAGCCCCATTCTATATCTATTAATGTGGCTAAAGCCAATAGATTTTTTCTTATTTATTCCACGACCTGAAGGTCGTGGCAATTTAATCTAATGTTCTGCGTAACGTGAGTTCATAAATAATATTTAATTAGTTATTACTGTAATGCTATTATATTATCGGTTATCTTGTTATGATTAAAGTTTCGGTTATTATTTCCTTTTATAATAAAATAGATTATTTAAAATTGGTTTTATCCGGTTTTGAAAGGCAATCATTCCGGGATTTTGAAATAATAATTGCCGACGACGGCTCAAATCAAAAGGTAGTTGATGAAATCGAGAAGCTTTCCTTAGAAGTTCCTTTTCAGTTTATCCATCTCTGGCAAGAGGATAAAGAATTTAGAAAAAATAAAATTTTGAATCGTGCTATTGTTGATTCAAGGGGTGAAATATTGATTTTTATTGATGGAGATTGTATTCCTCATTCTGAGTTTATAAAAGAGCATGTAAATTATTCATTAAAGAGAGTCTGTTTAACGGGAAGAAGAGTTAATCTTTCGGAAAAATTAACTATTCAACTGACTTCCCAAAAAGTAAAAGAAGGCTTCTTGGAAAATCATTTTCTCAAGTTGGCCGGAGATGGATTATTCGGTCAATCTTTTGATATTGAGAAAGGATTTTATTTTAGAAGCAAATTTTTGAGGAATATTTTTAATCGAAAAAAACGCGGTTTGTTGGGTTGTAATTTTTCGATTTATAAAGATGATTTTTTAAATATAAACGGCTTTGATGAAAGATATGAAACGCCGTCAATCGGAGAAGACAGCGATGTTCAATTTAGATTGGAACTAACCGGTTGTAAAATAAATTCATTAAATAATATTGCAATACAGTATCATCTTTATCATAAGATTCAGACACGTCTGCAAAAGAATTTGGATTTATTCGAAGAAGTCAAAAAATTAAAAATTGCATTTACGGATTATGGGATTAATAACAGGTTTTAATAATCTTTATAAATTAGTGAAAGTTATATGATTAAAAAAATGATTACAATTATTATTGTTACGGCAACAGCGATTTATTCGCAAGTCGGTTTTAACGGTACGTTTGAGAGCGGAAATATTGCAAAAGTTATTCAAGAAGATTCTGTTTCTTATCTAGTTACGACAAAAGAAGACATTGGCGGAAGATGGTTTTATTTTAAAATGATGGGTGTTAAAAACAAGTTTGTAAAAGTTACAATCACTAACAGCGATGTAAAACGGGCTATGTATTCTTACGATAATAAAAATTTTATGCGATTTTCATTTTTAGAAAGTCCGCAGGAGAATGTTTTCCAAAAAACATATGCGCTCGATACCGTGTACGTTGCATATTATACACCCTACACCTTCAGCTACCTGCAAAAAAGGTTAAAAACATGGGAAAGCAATCAATTTGTTTCCATAGACACTATCGGTTTTACTTACCATAATTTACCTCTGCAGGAAATAATAATAACAGATACATCAGTTCCGGATATTAATAAATATCAAGTTTGGATTCATGCACGTGCGCATCCGGGTGAAACACCAAGTTCATTTCATTTTGACGGAATTGTTCAGGAATTATTAAGAAATAATGAAGTGATTGATTTTTATAAAAAGAATATAGTTTTTCATTTAATTCCTTTATAAATTTCTCTCTCAATGAAAAAAACTTCTCTTCCTTCTTAGTTTTTAAGAACATTTTAATCCTCCTTTAAATTAATATTAGATAATTCTTTATGTTTTTTTCCAAATAATAATTCCTCGTCATAAATCTTTTTTAATATACTCATATTTTTCCCATTAATTTTTAAATATGTTTCTTCACCTAAAATAAGAAGTTCAGTTTCTTTTCCTACTCCTTGAAGTACTTCTGCATTTCTTTTTGCTTTATAAACATTATAAAGTGTTGCTAAGAGATTATCACATTTATCATGTTTTTGAAAGAGTAATGTATTTACTGCTTGAATATTTCCAGAGCCAATTGCGTGAAAATTCATATCCCTAAAGCTTGCCATATTTTCTG
>CAJXGP010000219.1 GCA_913053915.1 uncultured Ignavibacteriales bacterium
TTTGCTGGAAGTTGCATTCCCGGGCTCCCATGCAGTCACAACCAATCTTCTGCTGTAAGGATTCCTTTTTAGTTCATCGATTATATATTGAATTTGATCGAATTCCCTAACAACCCAATTATTATTTTTATCTTTTTGTGCGCTTGGAAATTTCCTCCAATAATAACCGTAAGCCGTATCAAGATTTCCATTCTCGTCGGCCCATGCATCCCAAATTTTTGTTTTCTTTCTTAAATTTCTGATATGATCTTCACCTGATAGATACCATAAAACTTCATAAAGAAGTGAATCCCAGTGCATTTTTTTTGTAGTTAAAAGAGGAAAACCTTTTGAAAGATCTACTCGATAAATTGCAGCAAAGTATGAAATTGTATCAACTCCGGTTCTTGTAGGTTTTCGAGTACCTTCCGATAGTACAAGTTTCACTAGATCTAAATATTGTTTCATATTTTTACCATACGATCAAATTCTTTTTAAAAATTATGATTAAATGTAATTTAACAAATTTTGATCCGCTATAAAATTCTATAATCGTAGAATATCAATAATTTCTTTACCGGCTAATTCAATTCCTTTTTCGAAGTTATTTAACGATTCCTCATCATTATTGAAATATTTTGTTAACTCAATGGGAATAACATTTGATGCTAACTTTCCTTTAATAGATTCGTCAATTTTGCCGCAGCATAAAAATATTTTTTCGGCATAATCTTCAAATAAATCAATCAGAATTCCTGTCCCTTTTCTCATTAAGCTTTGTTTATCGAATGAGCCTTCACCTGTAATTAAAAAATTGATTTGCTCCCTCAATATTCCGGTTCCCAGATCATTGATAATAAAATCAGATGCCGTTTTTATCCTTGCACCGAAGAAAAGAACAAGTCCAGCAGCTAAACCACCTCCGGCACCCGATAATACTTTATATGAAGCGGTCAACTTGTTGTTATATATAATATTCAAGATTTTTTCAAAACCGCTTTCTATTATCTTAATTTCTTTATTAGAACATCCTTTTTGAAGACCGAAAACATTTGTAGCGCCGTTTGGGCCAAGCAAAGGATTTATAACATCGACAACCGCTTCAATTTTAAATGGGATATATATCTTGCTCCCATTAATTTCTTTTATATAAGAAAAATTTTGAGGAATAACGGCGAGCGGCTTACCGGCAATGTCGTAGAATTTCCATCCGAACACCGAAAGCATACCTACCCCAAGATCATTCGTTCCGGTACCCCCAATTCCGATGATGATCTTTTCAACTTCAATTTTCCCTGTCTCAACATCCTTCATAATTAATTTTATTAATTCACCCATTCCTATTGAACTTAAACTAATAGGATGTCGCTTTTCTTTAGGAATTATTTTTAATCCTAAAACCTCAGCCGATTCGATGAATATTTGTTTTCCGGTTTCACTATAACCGATAGAACAGCTAAAAGTGGAATTGTCATAGGGAGTAGTAATTTGATATTTCAATATCTTTAAATTGAATCTGTTTTGGCATACTTTCAAAAATCCATCGCCTCCATCGGAAACAGGTCTTTTTACGATTATATAATTCTCATCAATTTTAAGATATTTGGAAAAGAAATCGGCTGCGGTTATAGAATCTGCACATTCTTTATAACTGTTAGGAGCTATTAATATTTTTTTCGTCATTTTTATTTTATTAGATTATGTTTTCAGAATGAATTATTTTATCAATGAGTCGTATCTAAAAAAGTAATTTTTAAGCTTTGTAATTTTGAATAAAGATCAAAATTCAAAATTCTTTAACAAGAAGAATATCCTTTTAAATGAGATTCCTTAATATATCTTAATTTTATATAAATTTTCTTTCTATCAGAATGATTAAAAAGATTACTATTGTTACAACAGGACATCCACCGTTTGATGAACGAATTTATTGGAAATTTGCCGGATCTCTTTCATCGTCAGGTTTCGAGATTTCAATTATTTGTGCATCCGAAGAAATAAATTTTACACAAAACAATATAATAATTTCAGGATTTGACGGTACTAAAGTAAAAAAACGGAAAAAACTTTCACGGATATATGAAATGTTAAATAAGTTTATGCCTGAAGTTGTTATTTGTTGCGAACCTTTAATAATTTTTCCCGTCTATAAATACAGGAAATTAAGAAATGACAAGTGTATCATCATTTCGGATATAACCGAATGGTATCCCGAAAATATTGCTTTTAAAAATACCGGCATTAAAAAGTTTTTATATTATTGGATAGCTTATAAGCTAAACACATTGGCATCTAATTTAGCAAATCATTTGATAATCGGCGAAATCTCGAAGAAAAAAAGATACGATAAAATTGCTCCGTTAAAAAAGAAGACAATTATAGGCTATTATCCGGTTTTAAAATATTTCTCATATTTTCCACCGCCTTTTGATGGCAAAAGATTAACTCTTTGCTATGCGGGATTAATAAATTTTGAAAGAGGTATCCTTACTTTACTGGAAATTGCTGAAGAATTATCAACTATTCACTACAATTTAGAAGTACGTCTCAAAATCATCGGAAAATTTCAATATAAGCATGAAGAAGAAAAATTCATCAAATTAATTTCTCAAAAGGAAAATATCATCGTTGAAATGGTGGGATGGGTAAAATACACCGAAATTTCTGATCAACTCAAAGATGTTGATATTTGCTTTGATCTTCGTAAGAAAACATTTATCTATAAAAATTCATTACCCATAAAAATCTTCGAATATTTAGCTTCCGGTAAACCGGTAATTTATTCGGATATAATTCCTATCAGAAAAGAATTTGAGAAAATTAATTTCGGCTATTTGGTTGAACCAAATGATAAGGAAAAAATAATAAAGATTATCAACAATTATATTAACAACAGATTACTGTTAATTACGCATTCCCATAATGCACGCGAGGTAATTGAGAAAGGTAAGAATTGGGAAAATGAATCCAAAAAATTAATTGAGCTAATAACTTCGTTAAATTAAGGTTATAGATTTATTTAATTTTATCTTTGTAAAGAACTGTATTATTCCCAAATATAACATCAAAAGGAAAATGTCCAGTATAAATTCTTTCAGTTGCAAACCTATTATTAAAAACAGTAATGCCGTGACTGTCAAAAGTACAATCTCCTTTATATCGTAATATATTTTTATTTTATCCTTTGAGACAATGAATAAATAAATTGCACTAAGCATTAAACTAATTGTGGTAGCAAAAGCTGCTCCAAGTAATCCATATATCGGTATGAGCCAAAAATTTAAAATGATGTTGAACACAAACGCTAGCATGTCGGATACAAGAAAATGTTTACTTTTACCGCTTATAAAAGGATAAACGGAAAAGAAAGAAGAAATGCCTGCAAATAGATAGCCAACAAGTATAAAAGGAATAATGACTACCCCACTTTCGTATTGTAAATTAAAAAAATGAAAATTTCCGATCCGAAACTTAAAAAGATAATCCGCCATTAAACTGACCGTTAATAAAATCATAAAACTTACTGCCAATAATTTGTTGAATGTATTCCCGAAACTAATTTCATATTTACCTTTACCATAAAGATTGATAGCACGGGGCATCCAAGCAGTTCTAAAAGCAATTACAAATAGAAACATAATCATAGCAATTCTATAAGAGAAACTGTAGATTCCTACTTCGGCACTATTAAGAAAGTGATTAAGTATAAATCTATCACTGAAATCAACCGCAGCCGATAATAAACCGGCAAATATCAACGGATATGAAAATTTTATTATTTGGTTTAATATATTTTTTTTTATTGTAAAAATATAATTTTTTTTAACCATCGGAAGAACAATAAGTAACAGTAAAAATGAAGCAAATAATTGAGATAAAATTATTCCTTTTATCGATAACTTTAAAAAATAAACGAGAATAATATTAAATATTAAATTAGCTGTCCCTGCAATTGAAGAATAAATAACTACCGATCTCGGCGCTTCCTTAGTCTTTAATAAATGAAGACAAAAATTACCTAATGTTTCGATAAATAAAGAGAGAAAAATAAGATTTATCAGTTCATCATATTTTATAGAATTTAGGACCGCAAATGAAATTTCTTTAGAAAAAAATATTATAACAATTGTTAATATCGCTCCACTGATCACAAGAAAATTTAATATGGTGGAAAATATTTCTCTTCGTTTTCCGGTCGTTTTTTCTTCAAGATAAAATTTCGTAAGTCCGCTTTGCATCCCGGCTTGATAAAAAACAGAGATGATGGCATAAAGAGACATGATAAGAGCATAGTCACCGAACTCACCCGTTGAGATCAGATTAGAATACAAAGGAAGTAATAAAAAACTGAACGAACGAATAAATAAGCTACCTATGCTATACCAAGCAATTGAACCGGAGAGACTAATTTGCTCGCGCATTAAATTATTTTTTTCATTTTATATAATTCTTTCAACTTTCTATTAACGTTAACGTATCCATGATATTTTTTAACCCATTCTTTCCCTTTATTACCGAGTTCATTTCTTAAATCTTTACTTTCGATTAATTCAATTAACCTGTGATAAAGTTCGTTACTATTATTTGCAATGAGAAAGGGATTTTCCGGCAGCCGGTTAGCATATTCTTCCGTCATATTTGTAATGGTGGGAATACCCATCGCCAAAGTTTCCAAACCGGCTTTGCCGTAACCTGTTCCGCCCATTTTTCCCCCGACTTGATCGATACAAATATCTGAAGCGTTTTTCACCTTGAGAACTTTTGTACGTTGTTCATTTTCCATCAAAATGAAATTAATTTTCTTCTCCTTCTTTATTTGCCCGATCACGGAAATAATTAATTCCGTACCTTTATACTGTCTGTTGGTTGGTGAGTGTACAATTGTAATATTTTCATTTTCAACGGTATTTTCTTTGGGAAGCTCGGAAGGATCGTAGGGATAGAAC
>CAJXGP010000220.1 GCA_913053915.1 uncultured Ignavibacteriales bacterium
TATAGCTCTAAAATTTACGCTTTTTGAAAAATTGACCTTTTTATAGTGAACTCATTTATTATTCAAAATTTTTGCCGATTTCTTAACGGAAGCTATTTAAAAAATTCCGAATCTATATCGTCATCTTCATTTTCTTCACCTTTAGACATAGTAAACATAGAGCTGAGCATATCTTTGAATTGAATTTCACCTTCCAGCATGAACTTGCTTACCATAGAGAATTCTGCTAAGCCGTGAAGAGCAAACTCCATTAATAATAATTGAGTATGAAACTCTTCTTTAGGAAAATATTTTTTAACAAGATCTACTAAACCGTTAACACTTAACAGCATATTTTCGTATTTATCATTTGATAAGGTGCTGAAAATATCAAGTTCATTTCCTTTACTAAACCAATTAATTATATTTTGATAGAAATTCTCAATATTGGTCTTGTTTTTAAGTTTGTCAGGGGTGGGAAAATATTCGCTAAATAGAGATTTAATTGCCTTTCCGATTAAAATATAGGCGACTTTCAAAGGTCCTTCCTGTTCACCTTCATATACTAATTCAATTTTGCCTGTAATAGCCGGAATAATTCCATATAGGTCTGAGATGCGCAGATCAGTATTCTTTTCATTATTAATGATCATTCTTCTTTCAGCAGTGCTAATTAAATTTTCATAAGCCGATATAGTTAACCTAGCTGAAACACCACTTTTCAAATCGATATATTCGCTTTTCCTCGCTTCAAATGCAATTTGTTCGACAAGATCATTAAGTAATTTATAAGTTTTAATTGAGGACTTTTGTTCGGCGGTTAATTTTGATTCTTGAATCGTAATTTGTTTAGAAATTTCCACAGTTTTGGGATAATGAGTTGAAATCTGGCTGTCGATCCTATCTTTTAACGGGGTCACAATTGAACCCCTGCTCGTATAATCTTCAGGGTTTGCAGTAAAAACAAATTGAATATCCAAGGGAAGTCTTAATTTAAACCCTCTAATTTGAATATCATGCTCCTGAAGAATATTAAATAAAGCGACTTGAATTCTTGCTTGAAGATCAGGCAATTCATTTATTACAAAAATTGAACGGTGTGAACGGGGGATAAGACCGAAATGGATAACTCTTTCGTCAGAATATGGTAATTTTAAAGTTGCAGCTTTTATGGGGTCTACATCTCCAATCAAATCTGCAACTGAAACATCGGGTGTAGCTAATTTTTCCGTATATCTTTCAGAACGATGAATCCATCTTATTTTAGTCTCATCACTATATTGTTTAATAATATCCTTAGCCATTCGGGAAAGCGGATTAAGAGGATCATCATTTAATTCCGAACCTTCAACGATAGGAATATACTCGTCCAGAAGATTTATTAATAATCTGGCAATCCGGGTTTTTGCTTGTCCTCTTAGTCCAAGCAAAATTATATTATGACGGGATAAAATTGCTGTTTGAATATTGGGAATAACGGTATCGTCATAACCTAATATACCTTTAAACGGTTGAAAACCGTTTCTTAATGACGCGATTAAATTTCTACGTAGTTCATCTTTTATAGGAAGCGGTTGATATCCGCTTTTCTTTAATTCCCCTAGGGTTTTTATCGAAGTCAGATTCATAAAAGTAAAACTCCTTCTGTATGTACAAACTCTGAATTTATAACAAGGATTCTCAATTAGAGTATATTTAAAAAATTTCATTTATTTTAATGCACCGGCTCTTAAAAGATGGATTTCCAAAACTTATCCATACATACGTTGAAAAGATGGAGCCGATAACTAGAGCAAATTCAATTTATAAATCACAGAATTCTTTCGATTAAAATTTTAAAAATATAATTTTTTTGTGATTTACATTAAATTAAAAATTCTAAATGATTTATCTTTATGATATTGAAATTATTATCTTACTTTGCGTTTTCTATTCAGAATATAATCTTCAAAGATATAATCACCTAATCCTTCAAGGCTACTATAAAAGGCTCTGCCATTGTTTATTTGAGTAAATTCTCTTACAAATTGTTGCAGATATGGATCGCGTGCAATCATAAAGGTTGTAATAATTATTCCAAGTTTTCGGCATTTAGCTGCTTGATCCAAAGTCCTATTAACTATTTTCCTATCCAGTCCGAAACTATTTTTGTAATATTTAATTCCCTCTTTTAAGCAAGTCGGTTTTCCGTCTGTGATCATAAAGATTTGTTTATTTCCGGTTTTTCTTCGTCTTAGAATATCCATAGCCAGTTCAATACCGGCAACAGTATTAGTATGATAAGGCCCTACGCGAAGATATGGAATATCTTTTAATTTAATTTGTCGTGCATCATTACCAAAAACGATTAAATCTAATGTATCTTTAGGATATTTTGTAAGGATTAATTCTGAAAGAGCCATGGCAACTTTTTTAGCCGGTGTAATGCGGTCTTCTCCATAAAGGATCATTGAATGTGAAATATCAATCATCAAAACTGTGGAGGTGATTGCTTTATAATCCCTCTCTTCAACCTCCAGATCACCTTCGGTCAATTTGAAATCATTGATTCCATGGTTGATCTGAGCGTTTTTAATAGAATCGGTCATGTTAATTTGTTCCATTTTATCCCCGAACTGAAATTCTCTTTGTTCAGATGTAGGTTCATCTCCTTGTCCTGAAAATGGAGTAGGGTGATTTCCACAAATACTTTTTTCCAATTTTACAAAGATTTCTTCGAGAGATTTCCTTCTAATAGTACGCTCACTTTTTGTAGTCATAATAAATAGTGAATTGTTTTCACTTTGCCGTATATAATTTTTATCCTTTAATTCCTCAATAAAATCACCCATACCATAATCATTTCCGGTGAGTCCATATTTTTGATCAATTTGATTCAATAGGTCTAAAGCTTGTTCAACATTCCCGGAGGTAATAATTAATAATTGTAAAAATATATTCAACAATTGTTCGAATTTATTTGAAATATTATTTTGAGGTTTATATTCAGTGAATCTAATACCAGTCATACGGCACTCGTTTAAATGATTATCAAATAGTTTACAATTTATAATATTATTTGAGTAATTTAATGATTAAATCAAATTAATAAATGTTTAATACTAATCAAGAAGTATTAAATTAGCTAATCTGTATGATATATATCAAATTAAATAAATAGCTTATATGGGGCTAAAGCCCAAAGATTTTTTTAGAAAGGCTAACCCGTTGGTTAAAACCAACGGAAATATTATGGAACCCAAATAATTTATGGTGCTATACTTAAATCAATCCATATTTAGGATAGAACCACTAATTTTAACTATGTTATAATTTTCTAGCAACTACTACTACAGTTTTCAAAGTTTCAATCACACCATCCAAGTTATTTAACGCTTCTAAAAATATAATATAAATTCCCATTCTCAGAGGACGTCCGTTATCTCCAAGCCCGTTAAAAACTATAGAACCATTTTGACCGCTAGGTCTATTATTAGCGAGTGTTTTTACCAGCCTCCCACGATTGTCAAAAATTCTTACTCTTATTTGAGAGATAGTTTGAGTTAACCGGTAATTTATAATTGTATAATCCTGAAAGCCATCGTAATCCGGTGAAAAAGGATTTGGTGAAACCGAGATATTAGAGGAAGAATTTGGATTAACCGAATAAATGCTGTTTCTTTTATTGGGTGTAGCGCCGTTCAAACTTGCAGAGCTGCTCCAGTTTAAAGGTGAGTTTCCGTCAATGTTGGGGTTGATTCTTTCTAAGGAAGTGTTTTTTGTATTAATGATATTTTTGTTATGCCAATTCCCGGAATATTTTATTGAATCAATGATATTTCCTTTTACATCTTTTAATAAAAGAATTCCGCCGCTATTGGTCAAACCCAAATTCAGTACTCCAAGAATATTTTTATAATCATCATCGTTGAAAGAGTAATTTTGCAAAATAGAAGAATCTGCAGCTAATAAAAAAAACGAATTAGCCGGAATTAAAAGATTGCTTTTATAAAGTATGAATGAATTATGTTTTGCAACTTCAATTTTCCATCCGCCGATATTTTGTGATTTACCGCTTTTATTATAGAATTCAATAAATTCACTATTGGTTAAAAAAGCGTCGAACATTATTTCATTGATAATTAAATCATTCCTTGAAGCGCTTTTTAAATTTACTAGTGAATTGATCTTACCGGGCGTACTCCCGCCGGTATCTAATGAAGTTGCCCAGTTTGTACTGTCGTTTGTTGGAGACTTTGTTGAAATTCTTTCAAGTGAATAACCTTTATCTCCGCCCCAGGAAGAATGATAAAACAAACTATCGATTACTGCGTTTCTGAAATCATAAATTATTATACCATCGGCTGAATTACCGAGTGTTCCAAAATCAACGGCTAATATTTTCGAATTTATATTTTGAAATCTTTTATTAGATGAATCTTTTGTAATTATTAAATACTCGCCAGGTTGTAAAATTAAATTATCGTTCGTTATAAAGTTTATAGTCGGCGTTGATAATATATCACCGGCAGACCAATCTTTAATATTAATCGATTGTTCCGACACATTAATTAATTCGAACCATTCCGGCTCATTATTCCCCGGCATATACATAACCTCATTTATTAATAGAACGGATTTCCGGTAACCCGGCTCAATAATTTTTTCATAATAATTATTTAGCGTGTCTTCATCGCTGTGAAAATATAATTTTACTGCGGTTTTAATTTTTGAATTTATACCGGATATATGAAGAGGTGATTTGATAAGTAAAGAATCATCTGAATTTAAATTTAGATGATTCACTGTTCCAAGTGATTGGTCGATAACATTATTTGAATCCGAATCATAAAAAAACTCTACTGAAAAATCATTCGCAGCAGATAATCCGTAATTTTTAATTTTTGCAATAGGATAAACATCATTTCCCGGGATAGGAAATT
>CAJXGP010000221.1 GCA_913053915.1 uncultured Ignavibacteriales bacterium
TAGCTATCATTAACGGCAATTTGCAGTTCGGAGGATTCCAGTGTAAAGTTATATTTTTCCTTTAGTTCAGCATAAATTTTCATTGGGTTTATTGAATCGGTTTCAATAACTTCTTCACTTTTTCCGGCTTGTTCCCTAAGAGCAGCAAAATACTTTATTTGAATTTTCATATGCTGTTTTAATCGTATTATTTAAAATTTAGTATGTAAATATAGTTTTATATTTTTTAATTTTTCCGGAGAAACATTAGCGTTAATACTGTATCCCATCGGCGAAACTAAAGGCGCTGCATATCTATGAGACTCAACCATGTAAGGCAAAGGTGCTATACCGTAATCTATCCCGGCTTTACTGTAACTTGCCCATGACCAATCTCCATTTATTATCATAGCCGCTCTGCCATCTTTAAAAAGAACATCAGCAATGTTATAATCGGATTCTTTAGGCATAATTTTATATTTATCCCTTAAATTCTGAATAAATTGTAAAGCTTTAACCATTGCAGGAGTATCCAAAGTCGGATTATAATTTTTATCAAAAAACCATCCGCCATATCCGGTAAAAAATTCTACAAAAAAGAAGGGTTCGGTATAATTAAAAACCAAACCATATTGATCAATTCTACCATTTCCGTTAGTGTCCTTAGTTAATTTCTCACCTATTCTAATAAGTTGTTTATCGGTTCTCGGCGGAACAGGCACAAGTTTTTTGTTATAAATCAATGCAAGATTATTCCCAATCCTATCGGCAATCATCCAAAGTTTTCCCTTATAGTAAACCAATCCCCGCTTATTAAACTTAGAAAGGTATGTAGAATCAAAAACCGAATTTAGGGGTTTAATTATTTTCATTGCTTCAAAAGGCCCGACTTGATCTGAAGGACCGTAAACTAAATCCGGTCCTTGTCCGCCAATTGCGGCAATTATATAACTAGAGCGTAATTCTTCAGTCCCTTTAAATAATTGCCTAACTTTTATATTCGGATGAATTTTTTCAAAGGCATTAAGTTGCTTCTGTAATACTTCCCTTACGTCTACCCCCATCTGATGCCAAATTACTATGTCATTATTTTTCCTTATTTTAGCGCATCCTAAAACCAACAGAGAAAGTGCAAGAAAGATAATACCCAAGGGAAGTTTTCCAATTATCCAATTTTTTATTTCCAACAAAAGGAACCTTTTATTTTATAGAGGAAGAATACAGAGTACAAGTTAACTGTTCATGAATTCTTAGAAATCCCGATTAAATTCAAAATATTTATCTTGTACGATAAATTTAACAAGTACTTTAATTATTTCATACTACCCTTTTAGGGGGTTTAAAAAAAATATTGTGTATGATGGGTAGTAAAATCCCCCCTTTCTGCAACCCATTTATTAATTCTTTTATATACTTTATCAAATTCACCCATTAAAAATTTTATTTGATAATGGCATTGTTAATATTAACTTTAATAAATATCGGTCTTCTGTTTTTCTTGTTGTATTTTAATAGTGGAATATTCTTTCATTTTTTTAAAGTATAAATTTCCTCGTAAAAGAATGAAAAAATACGAAATGTCTATGGGATGAACATAAATTTACTCAAGTTGAATGTAAGCAGTTAATCCTTAAAAAGATATAAAAAAAACGGATTCAATTTTGTGATTAAAATAAAAAATATCCGAGATTCCGGTTAAGACAAAAAGAAATATTTTTTTAGATTTATATTACTCCCGGACTCTTTTCAAAACCGGTTCAATCAGATTATCAAAAATTCTAATCATTTGTACCCTACAACCGTGATACTGAAAATTCCTGTAATATCTTTTTTAAAATCTTCAATATCTTCATTTGAAAGATATTCATTCAGAATAGTTTCCGGTATTTCAACCCGTTTTCTTTTTTGAATTTTAATTTTATTAAAGCCGGAATCCTTTACGATTCTCAAATAATCATCTTCTTCTAAAGCTCCCGAAACACATCCGGCATAAAGTTCGGCTGATTTGCGAAGTTCGTCAGTCAGTTTACCTTTTATTACAATATCCGAAATGCAGAAATGTCCATCCGATTTAAGAACCCTGAAAATTTCATTAAATGCTTTCATTTTATTCGGCACAAGATTAAGAACACAATTTGAAACAACTACATCAATACTTTGGTCTTCAACCGGCATTTCTTCTATATCACCAAGAATGAATTCAACATTTTTATAACCCAATGTCTGATTATTAATAATTGCTTTATCAATCATTTCCTCAGTCATATCTAATCCAATAACTTTACCTTTTTCACCGACAATTTGCCGGGCAACAAAAACATCATTACCGGCTCCGGAACCTAAATCCAAAACTGTGTCCCCTTTTTTTATTTGGGCATACTCCGTTGGTATTCCACAGCCAAGTCCCAAATCCGCATCTGCATTATAGCCTCGCAAGTTTGAATAGTCATCATTAAACATCGAATAATCTGCGTTTGATGAATCACAACAAGAAGTTACCCCACGGCATTTTTGCGGGTTGTTCCTTTGCTTGGCAATACTGGCATATTTATCTTTAACTATCTCTTTGATATTTTTACCATTCATAATTACTCCTTAACAACATGTTTTTAATTTTGAAAATAAATTGTCTATAAGCTTATCTGCCTTTGATAATACTTTCCCATTTAAACAATAACATATTTTGGGACCTTCTACTTCTCCAGTTATCAATCCTGCAATTTTAAGCTCTTTTAAATGCTGAGAAACAGTGGATTGTGAAAGGGGAAGCAAATCGACTATATCGCCGCACATACAAACATTATCTTTTAATAAGATTTTTAAAATCCTTATTCTGGCGGGATGGGAAAGTGCTTTTGCGAAATCAGCTAAAACTCTTTCATCTTCTGTAAATAATTCCTTTTTAGATTTATTCATTTAATCTCTATTTATTTATCGTAAAGTTACGATATACGATAATAGAAATCAAATAAAAAGAGGAGAAAAAAGGAAGGCAGTTTTAATAAATCGTTTAACGGAAGATTAATAACAACACACATAAAAGGTAAAAGCACTATTTCAATTAATGAGTTTAGGCACGAAGAAATTTAAAATTAGCATTTATCGGCGACGAGAATAATGTTTGCTGTAGTTTAAGTTAATGGCGAAGGTGAAAAACACAAAGGATAATTATTTTTCTTAATTATAAATATAAGTATTATAATATAGGTGTAATAAAAATCTGTAGTTTTAAATATATACTCTATTACATTATCTTGGATTATAATGTTATCATGGATAATTTAAAAACGAACTTGCAAAAAAAAACCCAACATTTTTTTATGTTGGGTTTTCCGGTTAAAGTAATTTTAATTTGGAAACAACAAATCTATTCAACATTTAATTATGTTAAAATATATTGACTAATTTTACAAATTAGTAGTTAGCGATACGTTTTCAAACATTAGATGTAAAAATCCGTGTCCTGTACCGGGAACCGGAGACATATTACCATTCATATCTAACGGAGGCAGAATAATATGAGTTTCAATTTGGTTATTAGAATGGTCGGTAACATCATTTTTTATATCGGTTAACAATTTAAGATCAGAAGTTCTGGCACGTGAAGATACCATAATATGAATTAATCTATTAGATGCGATCACACTGCCGCTGCTATTTTTCAGATCTGCTATCCCCCATAAAGTTATGTAAGCCAACATTTTAGGCATTAGTGCAGTTCCTATACCGGTATTCCCGTGCATTTCTTTATTTAATCCGACACCGCCAAAAAATGTGTGGTCGCCGGTTCCTTTAGCTTTATGAATAATTCGAATATTATCAATGATAAACATTTCCCCGTTAGGTCTTTGATATCTGATGTTAACATTTTTAACAGCATCTTCTGAAGTTTCAGAATCATCAGCGTTTTTATCAACAACATTGAAGGAGTAAGAGCCGGAGCCGAAAGCAACTTTATTCGAAAATGGAGTTGGAGACATTGCTTTATTGACAGCAGCAGGACCTGGAAGAATTTCGTATACTTTTTTCCAGTCTCTGGTAGCATTTGTTAATTCAACATTTTCCCACATCATATGAATAAACCCGTGATCGGTACCCGGAACCGGTGAAGGATTACCTTCCATATCTTTCGGTATCAAAATTACGTGTGTTTCCGCCATCCAAATATCATGATCGGATTTATCAGTTTTAACATCGGTTATCAATTTCATATTATCATTTCTAACTTTTGAACCAACCATGATATGAACTATTCTATTTGAAGCGACAATTTTACCTGTTGTTGCATCTTTCAAATCGGTAATTCCCCAAAGTGTTATATAAGCAAGCATTTTAGGCATTAAACCGGTACCGATACCTGTATTTCCATGCATCATTTTATTTAAGCCAACACCTCCGTAAAATGTATGGTCACCTACCCCATCCGGTTTATGGATTATATTAATTTTATCAATTTTAAACCGTTTACCGTTGTTTGCAGTAAATTCAATATTCACTGAAGAGACGGCATCTGTTGAGTTTTTAGAATCAGTGTCCACCTTATCTGCCACAACCAAATTATAGGTCCCGGAAGTCATTTTGATATTATTTGAAAATGGCGTGGGATTCATAGCAGAATTAATTACTGCCGGGCCCGGTAATATTTCATAAATTTTACCGGTTGAAGAACTACTACTCCCCGAAAATTTCAGTAATGTGGAATAGTCAGCTGAAGAAGTCATTGCGCTTGTGCTCTGTAACGCAGCGGAAGAATCTTTTTTACAGGATACTGCAAAAACAGGCAATAAAATTATTAAAGCCTGCAGTAGGATTTTTTTAGAATAAATCATTTCAAAATAATTTTAACCCACATTGCAGCTATAAATCCGCAATTACTTGATTTCAAGATGAGTCATTTTTTAAAATTTCCTCAGGTA
>CAJXGP010000222.1 GCA_913053915.1 uncultured Ignavibacteriales bacterium
TCCCTTTTTGGTTCCGGCTTGTCCAGGTTAGGATAGTCTCGGAAAAAACTTTTTAGAGGAGACTCAATTGTTAATTTTTTAATCGATATTGAATAAAGTTTCTGCAAAAATTGTGATTATTATTTAACACAATAATGGAGTTTAAATGAAAAAAATTTACTTAACTACAATTATTTTAACAGGGTTACTACTCTTCGGTTGTGGGCATATTAACGAACTAGCGAAATATAATGTTTCCGGGAAGGGATTTTTATTCAGAGAATATACCAATCCCGCTGCAAAAACAATACAAGTTACTACTGAAAACTCTTCTAATAATAACAAAAAGAAAAATGCTGTTCTATCTGTATTAACCAATATCGGTTCAAGTATAATCACTTCAGATGTAAAGGATAAGATACAGAATTCTATTAACACCGATACACTGAATTCTTATATATCAAACGGACTTAAAAAGGCTTTAATTACTTACCTAAACATACAACCCGTTGCTTCATTGAAGGATAATCCACAATTCATCGTGGAAACAACGCTTAATAAATGTGAATTGGTATCCATGAATCAGGGAGTATTTGTTAGAGTACATGCTAAATCAAGGATAATTAACCGCCGGAATGGAAATATTATCTGGGAAAATTCCGAATATGAAACAGCTCCGGTAGGTAAATCAAACTATGCAGGAAACATAAACTCAAATAAAAATATAAACAAAGCAATTAACGTAATTCAACTAGCGGCTTTACCTAAAAAAGAAATACGGAATGTTGTTTATCAAGCCGCAATAACAGTCGGTATAATAATGGGAGATACATTAAGAAAGGATGTAGCGGAATCCAAGGAAAAGAAATATTAATAACTTTTTTTATAATCATAAGTCTATTAAATAAAATACCGTTATATTATTCGTTTTAAGAAGGCTGTAAAGTTTACTCCTTTAATTAAGATTATAATTCTAAATTTATCATCAGGTTTCATTGGACAAAAAATTCAATATGAATTCAAAATTAGATATAGCTAAAAATTGGCTTCCTCGATATACAGGCACTAAAATAGAGGAATTTGGGGACTACATGCTTTTAACAAATTTCAAAAATTATGTAGAACAATTTGCTGCAAGATTTAACTGTGAAATCAAAGGCCGTGATAAACCTATGCAAACAGCTACAAATGATTCCGGTTTAAGTATTATCAATTTTGGAATTGGTTCTGCAAATGCAGCCACTATTATGGATTTATTAATTGCCCGCCAACCTAAAGGTGTATTATTTTTAGGTAAATGCGGTGGATTAAAAAAGTCAACTGAAATCGGTCATTTTATTTTACCGACTGCTGCAATTCGCGGCGAAGGTACCAGTAATGATTATATGCCAAGCGAAGTTCCTGCATTACCATCATTTAAATTACATAAATTCATATCCGATAAAATTATCGCTCACAACCATGAGTATAGAACCGGAGTAATTTATACTACTAACCGTAGAGTATGGGAGTGGGATAATGATTTTAAGAATTATCTTAAAAAACTGGCTACAATCGGCATTGATATGGAAACCGCTACTTTGTTTATTGTAGGTTTAGTCAATGAAATTCCGAGAGGCGCATTATTATTAGTTTCAGATTTACCTTTAGTACCCGAAGGCGTAAAAACCGAAAAATCCGATAAAATAGTTTCTGCAAAGTATTCCGAACTTCATCTTCAGATAGGGATCGAAGCAATGACGGAAATAGGTGAAAAAGGGGAACACATCAAGCACTTCAAATACTAATGAAACAACTCTTAAAGAAAAAATTTAAAGAAATGTTATGACAGTTTTAAGCAGGCGTTTTTCAACCCACATTTTAACGGAAGTTCCGGAATTTCAGCGGTTGTTTGAGGCCGGATAATGGCTTTAGGGGGTGGAATAGAATAACTTGTATATAATACAAGAATAAATAACTGTTAGTTAGGAATTGTAATTCGATAACTTATTTTATTCCACTCCCTTAATTGATAGTAGGTAATAAAATAAATGATTTGAGATATAATTGCGATACACCGGGAAAATCGGGACAGTTTAATCTAAGATAAGTCAAGAGTTCTGACCTTTCTACGTAACGTTGGTTATTAATTAAACCGGATTACTAAAAATCAATCCACATTCATGAGCAGTTCATTAAACTTAAGTTGGATTAAATCCCATGCATGTATTACATGTTTTTCTTCGGTTCGTATTCCTGATATTACAAGTCGAATTACAAATTTTCCATTCAGTTTAGTGTGAGTTAAAAAAAGTTTACCTGATTCATTTATCGCATTCATTAGATTTTCGTTAAAATTATTTAATTCGTATTCCGGTATATTTTTAGGAATAGCACGAAAACAAATGGTGCTGAAAGGAGTAGGTGCCATCCTTTCAAAATCAGAAGATTTGTCAATCCAATCGGCAAATATTTTACCGAGTCTTAAATGTTCTTGAATTCTTTTTATGATTCCTTCCGTGCCGAAATAGCGAATAATAAACCAAAGTTTGAGTGAGCGGAATCGTCTACCTAATTGAATTCCATAATCCATGTAGTTTTCAACTTCGGAATCTTCGGAAGTTCTCAAATATTCGGCTGCGAGACTAAATGCTTGTTTTAATATGTTCGGTCTCTTTGTAAAAAATATACTTAAATCAATCGGGGTGAACATCCATTTATGTGGATTGACTACCAACGAATCAGCTTTTTCTATTCCGTTTAAAATATAGCGCATTTCAGGAACTATAGCAGCAACACCGGCATGAGCTGCGTCTACATGAAGCCAGATATTTTCTCTATTACAGATGTTTGCAATTTCATCGAGTGGGTCCATACCGGTTGTTGAAGTTGTTCCGATAGTTGCAACAACACAAAATGGCTGCCATCCATTCTTCTTATCCTCAGTAATTGCCTTTTCCAACTCCTTCGGCATCATCCTGAATTCATTATCAATGGGAATTTTTCTTATTCCTTCCAAACCAATTCCCAATGTTAATGCAGCTTTATCGATAGAAGAGTGAGCCTGTTCGGAGGAGTAGAGTCTTAAGTGAGGAACATCTTCCCTTCCCAGCATCCCTTTCTTTCTGATATCCAAAGAAACATATTCTCTGGCAGCGGCGATAGCGTGCATCGAGCTGACGGAAGCGGTATCATATATTATCCCCCAGAAATTACCGGGTAAATTCAACATTTGTCTGAACCAATCCAGCATTACTTGTTCGAGTTCAGTTGCAGAAGGGCATGATTTCCAAAGCATCCCATTAATATTAAAAGCTGCAGATAAAAGTTCTGCAAGAATTCCGGGACCGCTGGAAGTTGAATTAAAATAAGCCATAAAATCCGGATGATTCCAGTGAGTTATTCCCGGCATTATAATCTTATCTACATCATCAAAAATTTCGTTCATATCTACCCCTGAAGCAGGCGGGTGTTTGGGTAATTTATTCTTGATATATCCCGGTTTAATATTCGGCAATACAGGATATTGTTCGATGTTTTTAAGATAATCGGCAATCCAGTCGACTAATTGATGTCCCTTCTTACGGAATTCTTCGACCGGCATGTCACCCAAATTATTTCCGTTTTTATTCGATTCCATATTCAATAACGGTTTAATTAAAGGATATAAAATTAATAATCGTATTAAAGTAATTTTACGAAATAAATTTAATTGAAAATAAATTGTAATAAAAATTTCGATAACATATTGAAAAAAACAGATAATTAAGAAATAAAATCTTTTCTTTCATACGAATGGGGATAGAATTGTTCAGATAAAAAGGAGATATATCAGTTGCAGTTGCTTCTTTGGAATTACATCTATTTTTTCCCTATTGTCATTTCAACCGAAAGGTGTAATTTCTTCTTTAATAGTAATTTAATGGTAAAAAGACTAAGTTGCGTTGTAGGGTTAATTATTCTGCTTGAATAAAGGTAACTTAATCATTACAATTGTTTCTTTTCCGGAGATACTTTTTATTTCCAGATTCCCATTAAACAATTGTAAAATTAATTTAACTGTAATTAGTCCCATGCCAATACCTTGCTGCTCAAATTTTTGTCTTTCAAATTGAGTAAAGGCGCCAATATTATTGATTTGTTCTTCCGTCATGCCTCTTCCATAGTCTATAAAATTGAGGATATAATCATTTACATCAATTGCCGATGCAATAATTATTTTACTTCCGGGATAAGAAAATTTAATTGCATTTTCAACTAATTCGGAAATTATAATTTCAAAATAATCGAGTAAAATTGCCACTTTTATATCCTTGCAATCAATCTCTAAATCCTCCAATCTATTATTCTTTTCAGCAATTTCGGTGCTAATTCTTTTTACGGTGTGGGAAGGCAAGTCAATATATTTATTTTTTGACTCATCCAATGCCGTGTTATCACGACTAATTAACATAAGTTTGGTAAACAACAGAAATTTTTCAGTGAGTTTTAATAACCTCTCACCGGCGAGATAAATGTTTCTGGATAAATCAATAATTTGGTTGGTTTCTAATTTTTCTGCTTCCGACGTTATTATGTCTGAATACCCTAAGATTGTAGTCAGCGGAGTACGAAATTCATGAGGAAGAGAAAAGGCAATACTATCTCTGACTTCGTCAACTTGTTTCTTTATCAAATTATGTTTTTCCAATCGTGTTTTTACCGCTTTAATCAATTCATCATCATTATATGGTTTGGTAATATAATCGTCGGCTCCCAAACCCATTCCCAGCCTTATATCGGATTTGTCGACTTTGGCAGTGAGAAATATAATAGGTATCATGGCTGTATTAGGATTTTTACGTAAATATTCCAACACACCGTAACCATCTATTTCGGGCATCATAATATCGCATAATATTAAATCCGGAGTATGTTTTTGTATCTCTATTA
>CAJXGP010000223.1 GCA_913053915.1 uncultured Ignavibacteriales bacterium
TTTTGTACGAAACGATTTTTTTGAACACGAACAATTTGTTGGTAAAAGTCTTTTGCTAAGCGCCTAATTACCTAAAAAATGAACAATAAACCAATGGAACAAACAAGAACTGCCGGCATGAAAATTCTGCGAATAGCTGCGACCAATACGTGTGAGGTTAAGAAAACGAACAAGAGAACACGCATTAGTAGTAATGTTAGCCTACAAGATAGTTAAGCATTGGTTAAGTCGTTATAACCCTCTCTATCAATATTTTTTTTTGAACCAAAGTATTCTAATAATTTCTTCCAGGATTTCCTGTCATCTTCAGTCATTTCATTTTTCAATCTATAATCGTGCTTCCTTATAAATTCTTCGAGTCGAGAATAAAGTTTATCCAATTTCTTGATATGTTCATTTACAAAATAGTTAATTGTTTCTCTTTTTTCAGCTTCATTAACTAGAAATAAAAAATGATTTCTGCAAAGTAGTATTTCACCTCCGGAAAATAATTCTCGAAACTCTTCGTCGGTCCATAACCTTAACATCTCATGTGTATAATATGATTCTGTATGTTTTTGATTTTCACATCCTATACATTTTCCTGTAACATTCATTACTGTATGAAAAAGTTTTTTATAATCATCTAATTCATTATTTGATTTTAAAAAATCGGTAAAATATTTTTTGTTGAATCTTCTTACATTTTTATTCACTCTTTGGATCACTTTTATTTCCTTTTGTAGTGAAGTTTCGTATAATGCAGCTATGTTTAATCCATCACTATGCAACTTTTTTTCTTCTTCCATTAATAAATAGGTATGCGTATTGCATAAGCCGAAGGATGCAATCATTTTTTTATGAACGCCGGCATCAAGTACATATTCGTACAGCAATGAATTAAAGTATTTTTTTATCGATTTTAACATTATGTAACAAATCGGACAACCTTCAGACTCGAAGGCTTCTTTAATTTCAACCCAGCTTAAGCCACGTTTAATTGTTTCTATATCATTGTTTCCTGTTAATTTCATATTGAGATTCCGTTGTAGCACAGATACCGGTGGAATGTGCTATATTTAATCAAAACAGTGATTTGAATAAATTATATGATAATTGATTTATTTCATTTGAGTATTTTAAAAATACCGGCGCAAATACCAATGAAACTACGGACATTAACTTAATTAAAATATTCATGGATGGTCCGGTAGTATCTTTAAATGGATCACCTACAGTATCACCAACGATTGCTGCAGCGTGAGTAGGTGTTCCTTTTCCACCAAGGTTTCCTTCTTCAATCCATTTTTTAGAATTATCCCAAGCCGCTCCTCCGTTAGCCATCATTATTCCCAGTAAAACACCGGTAGCAGTTGCACCGGCCAGAAAACCGCCGAGAGTTTCTACACCTAGAAAGAGACCAACCATCAATGGGACAACAATTGCTAATAATCCGGGAAGAATCATTTCTTTTAATGCTCCTTTAGTTACTATATCTACACAAGTTTCAGTATCCGGTTTTGTTTTGCCTTCCAGTAAACCGACAATCTCTCTAAATTGTCTTCTTATTTCAAGAATCATTTTATCAGCAGTTCTTCCGACAGCCTTCATTGTTAAAGCCGCAATTACAAACGGCATTAAAGCTCCTATTAAAAGACCTACTACAGGCATGTGTTTAGTTAAATCTATTGACTGTAAATGAACCGAGTGTTGAAATGCTGCGAATAAACCTAAAGCCGTTAACGCTGCTGAACCGATTGCAAAACCTTTTCCAATTGCTGCAGTTGTATTACCAAGAGCATCTAGCTTATCGGTAATTTTTCTTACTTCTGTTCCTAACCCGGACATTTCTGCAATTCCTCCGGCATTATCAGCAATAGGTCCGTAAGAATCCGTCGACATTACTATTCCGATTGTTGCAAGCATACCAACTGCCGACAAAGCTATCCCATATAGTCCGCTTAAACTAAAAGAAATCATAATTGATATTGCAATTGTTATAATCGGCATAATAGTACTTTCAAATCCTACGGCTAAGCCGGTTATAATTGTAGTGGCAGCTCCGGAAACCGAACTTTGAGCTATTTGCTTTATTGGTTTTCCTGAAGTGTAGTATTCACTTTCAACTCCAATTAATATTCCGCAAATCAGTCCTGTTATTACAACCCAAAATTCAGTTAAATTTCCAATAATGATCCGAGAGATAAAATAAGAACCGATTATAAAAGTTATTCCCGCAACATAAGTAGTATTTCTTAAAGCAGTTTGTGGATTTAATTTTTTAAGAACATTTATTGAAAAGATACCGATAAGAGAAGCTATCAATCCGAATGTAATAAATACAATTGGAAGTACGGAATATTCTATGGCATTGGCAGAAAAAGTTGCACCAATTACAATAGTTGCGACAACCGAACCGACATAAGATTCAAATAAATCGGCACCCATTCCGGCTGTATCTCCGACACAATCTCCGACATTATCAGCAATTACTCCGGGGTTGCGGGGATCATCTTCAGGAATACCTTCCTCTACTTTGCCTACCAAATCAGCGCCTATATCGGCACTTTTGGTAAAAATTCCTCCGCCTACCCTTGCAAATAATGCGATCGAAGAAGCGCCGAGGGCAAAGCCACTTATTATTTCAGGATTTTTAGTGAAAAAAATTACCAGCCCCAGTCCAACGACACCAATTGCAGCAATTGAAATACCCATTACCGATCCTCCTAAAAATGCAGTCAGCAGCGCTTGCGAAGAACCTCCGGTAACTGCCGATTGGCAACTTCTTCCACTGCTTTTGGTTGCAGCCTGCATTCCAAAAAATCCTGCAAGCATCGATGAAATTCCTCCCCCTATGTAAGCAATACCGGTGCCAAGTGATAAAAATACCGTTAGTATAATGAAAACAACAATCATAAAAATTGCTATTATCTGGTATTCTCTTCGTAAAAATACCATTGCACCTATATGGATTTGTTCTGCTATTTCCTTCATTTTTTCGTTGCCTGCATCACGTTTCATAACCCTTTTATAAATAAGAAGCGCAAATGACAGTCCAACTACACCGATAATTGGAATCCATAAAATAGTATTCATGTTTTTCTCTCTTTTTTGTTAATGGTTAGGATTTTTTAACAATTTATCGCCTTTTTGAAGCTTTGGATAATTAGAATTTGTTAAATCTCTAATATCCTGGGTATATATTACACTAATCGAAATATTTTTATCTAATTCAGGAAATTGAAGATGATCAATCATTCTATTTTTTTCGGTAATTAGATGTTTATCAATCTCTTCCCTGGAAAAAAATATTTTCCCGCATGCACCGCATCGGAATATTTGACCTTTTAAAGTTTCAATAGAAAACGGAACATTTTCCTTTATCCGGAATTTTGCTGTTAATTTTGGAGCCGACATAAAATTTACCTCTAAAAACATGGTTCTATGTAGAATATAGTAAGTAATTGAAAAAGCTTACATTAACTCGCTCAATTTAGGTTATAATTACTCCCTTCTATAATTCCATTATTTATCCTACTTTCGATGTAATTGAATTATACCTTTGCCTGTATGTAAACATTTATGCTCAAAAAATTGAGATGTTGTCAAATCATTTCTACCGTATTGTAGGCTTGTACAGCCTTTACCATCTTCACTGATAAATTTACTCCCCTTTTCAAAATATAGATAAATATGTAATTCTTTTCCCTTATTTCTTGCCTCAAACTTAATATCCGATATTTGCCGAGGGGGTTGTAAACCAAGTGCGATATTGAATATTTCTTTACCATTTTTCATTTTTAAATATATCTATTTTTTTATTTACCCGGTAAAAATCATATAGAACCTTAATTTTATTATCATTATTCTCAAAAGTTTTATCCATTATTTAATGTCACGGCTTATTTTGTCTATATACAACAACAGAAAAATATAGTAGCAAAATATAGCTCGTACCTATGTTCAATATTGAGAACAGAGCCCAAAAAATCATTATGAACAGAGATAAAGAATCTTCTTACATTATAATCAGCTAAAAATAGATAAGAATAAATAATTGATATGCCAATAACTATTAAAATCTTTTTCCTTTCCCATTTTAAAGGTTTGGAATAGTACAATATATTACCCATAAAAAAATTTTAATAATTTATGATTTGGATGAAAGATTGCTTTAAAATGAAATAACCCTACAATAAAATTGTTTCTAAATTCTCGTGTAGGAGTTATTAACCCCGCTTAACTCGAGGTGGTTAGAGACGAACTCCATCGCCAAATTTCTTTTTCAAAAATAGTGAAATAAGAATAAATAAAAAACATTTTGGTTGGTATTAAAGACTCATTCCTTAATATTATCCAAAACATCTTTCATTTCTTCTAACCTGTACGATTCATCTTCCAATATTTTCATTAGTTTTTCCGGTGAATAATTATCTTCCGCTTTAATCCATTCAAGAAAATTTTGCATATAATTTTTCCCTATCTCATACGCTTCCCTCTTTATATCCGGTAAAGGAAAGAGAACGAATCTTATTTCTATTTGAATTATAAAGTTCAATTCATCGATAAGATCATATATCTCATTGCGAAGGTTGGAAATATTTTGAACGGACACGTTTTTATCTAATTTTTGAATATTAAATGACATTAAACTGCATTTTATAATTGCATCGGAATAATCTTTTTTTAAGCAGATCTTCTTTACTTCATCTACTACAAACTCAAGGGTTTTTTTATGATTTACTTCCCGTTTTGAAAGATTATCATTATTTTGTTTTATTTCTTTTTCTGGAGTTGCCGAATTAACATAGCATTTCTTATTTCTATAATATTTATTTAAAAACATTTTAGCGCCAGCAATTCCTGAACTTGCTACTACTTTGTCAACAAC
>CAJXGP010000224.1 GCA_913053915.1 uncultured Ignavibacteriales bacterium
TTCGGCATACTGCGGTTTTATCAGCATTCCGTTTGTTAAAACGGTAGCCGGTCCAATTTGTAATGTCTTTTCCAGAATCCTAAATATATCTTTATTCATAAACGGTTCGCCTCCGGTGAAATAATATTCTTTAACGCCCTTTTGAATAGATTCTTGGAGAAAGCGATTTACTTGATTATAATTCATGAATTCAAAATTATGGTTGACGGGACTGCAGCTAATAAAACAATGTTCGCATTGAATATTACATAATGTTCCCGCCACTTGAAACCAAAGATTGTCTAAATTGTCAAGATATATTTGAGGATATTTTTGTCCCATGATAATATTTATACTTTTCGAACTTTAAAAATACAACCGGTTAACCGGATTAATAAATTTTTGTTTGCTCATATTTTTCATTAAAAGAACCGGCACAAAATAAAATATAAAAATTAATATAGTTGAATATACATTTATTGCCAGAAGATCGGCATACTTACCTGTAGTAAAATAAAGCGACTTAGGTAGTAAGCCGAAAACGAAAATTATACCGGCAATTACGCCGGTCCAAACCGCGAGGTGGAATGAAATTTTTGGCGCCGGTAGTTTCCAAAATATAAACACAGGTGCAAAACCAAGCACCATTGTTCCGCTTATAGTTGTTGCCGATAAAATAGTTGGGGAAAATAAAAGCGGAATAGTACCTAATATTGCGATAATAATCATCGTCCATCTGCCTTTCGATATCGTAGCGGATTCTTTCTTTCCTAAATCAACCACAAATAGTTTTGATACTGATGCAAAAGTTGAATCAACGGTAGAAGATGCAGAAGTAACCATAATAAAATTCATTACAATCATTGAAAATAATCCTAAAGTTTTAGATACTTCTACAGCCGCCTGACCCGAGAGACCCAAAAGTTTTGCATAAATTCCTACAAAACTAAAAAGAAGTATTAAAATGAAACCTGCTGCGGTTGCAATAATATAACTTTTAAGAGTGGTTTTTTCATCGGAAATAAAACCCCGGTCTGTCAATATGGGATCATGAAAAGGATAACTGAAAATTTGAATGAAAGCTACCAGCAGTAAATCTACCCCGCCCGAGAATGACCAGTTACCGGTTTTGATAAAAGGAGTAATTGATCCTTCTTTTGGAAGTATCATGCTTAAAACTATTATGAGCAAAACTGCAAATAAAGCCATTTGCAAAAGATCAGTAATAAGAGAACTCCGTAATCCCCCTTTTAATGCATACACCAGTGTTAAAACCGTAAATACAATTATTGCTGCGATGTATTCCGGGGAGCCGCCTTTTCCAAAATATGTTCCGATTACTTCCGTATTTGACCAAACTTCATTTAATAACCGGATAGCAATAATAATGGTAAAAATCTGTAAAGCGGTTCTTCCGAATTTCTTTTCTAAAAATTGGTGTAAACTTTTAACTTTGAGTTTTGTTCTCAATTTATAAATAACGATTCCCGCTACTAAAAAGGAAAAATAATAAGTGGCATACGCCAGCCCACCAACTATACCAAAACTTAAGCCTAAATTTGCTGCATTAGTAACGGATTTAGCAAATATCCACGAAATAATTAGACTAAAAGTCAACATTAATATACCGGGCTTTTTTGCTTCTCGCGAAGCGCCCTTATAAAAACCCTCATTTGTTCTTACGAAAGGAGTTATTGCTATTAATACAATAGAAAAAGTTAAAAGAACAATCCACTGCCATAGAAGTACATGTGTCATTTAGAACCTTTTTAAAACCTTAATTGAAGTGGAGTAAGTAAAGGCATTCCGTTATCCTTATTAGTTAATCGAGTAAAAGGGGTATTCGATTTTGAATTTGCCTTTTCGTAAATAAAATTTACTTAATTAATACTTAACAGGAGGTGATTTTTGAACCGCTCTTTTTGCAAGATAAACTTCTTTATTAAATGGCGGTGTAACTAAGGAGCATAGAGAAGGAATTGTTGAAAGCCGTATTATTATATTATTTATAAGTTTTGAAGCGCCGGTTCTTAATTTAAGCCATTCCGTTAAACTTTTTTGATCATCTATATCGGTTAAAGTTTGCAAAAAATGAGCGTTTTCATTCTCGCCGGAAAGATTTCTAATTAATTGAGAAAAAACTTTTGCCGTATTCCATTCAATATTGTTGAAGAATTTCTTTTCAAAATATCTCAAACCCAACAAATAAAATCCGCCGTCTGCCGAAGGACCGACAACGGTTTTTCCCTCTTCCAATTGATTAAAACTTTTTACTATCAAGCTTGAAGTAATATCAGGGCAATCATTTCCGACTACAATTATATGCTCATACCCTAAACTGAAAACATCTGAAATACTTTTTGTAAATCTATCTCCGAAACTATTTCCATAAAATGGAATTAATCTATTATACGGTATTTGATTAAGAGTGTTACTTTTTTGTAAGTTTTCGGAGGTGGCTTTATCCGTAGCGATTATAAAATCAAATCCAAGTTTTTTTTGAGCTTGGGTTATGCTATTAACAACATTATTAAGAAAAGCCCTGATTAACGATTCATTCACATTTTTATTAGAAAAAACATTTTTTATAAATGTTTCCCGTACCGGTGAGTTTGTAAATAATAATAAGGCTTTTTTATTTGACATTTATATTGACCATAATTTTAATGTTCTAATTTATATCTTGTATAAATCAAAAGGTGTAAGGTGTTTTACATAAAATTATAAACACTCAATTTTGATCTTATTGCTTCATTATCCGATAAATCCCTTTTAAAAAGTAATCAAATATAATAAGATGTCTCTAAGTTGTGTTTTTTAACAACTGACTTTATTTACTAGCCGTTTGAACGATTTTTAATGCATGAATAAAATTGAGTAGTCAGATTAACTTATTTAAGGAAATTTTAACTGCCATCACTTGAAAACTAATATTTTTTTATTTTGAATTGATATAAATTACAAAAAGTAAATATTTGACGCCTACAAGACAAAATCATTAAGAAGAATCTTGACATTTTTGTCAAGAATAGATACGTTTGAGCAATAAAAAAATAAATATTGTAAATAATGCTTGAAAATAAAAAATATTGTGTTGAAAAATTAAAAGCCGATAATTGTTGTTGCACTTGTATGTGTTGTCGTAATGCTGCATACCGGGCAGTGGAATATCATTTTGACGTGTTAAAGATGTTACATTTATAAAGTTTAGTATTTTAATGATTATAATCCGCTGCCCCGAAAAGGCAGCGGATTTTTTATTTTAAACTTTTTATAAGGAAAGCAATGTTAAACTTATTAGATAAAGAAGCGATTGATTTCAAAAAGAATAAGCGTGAGAACGCAAAAAAAGAATTGTATAACGATCTCCAACAGAAGAGATTTTATCATACAAATACGGAATATTCAATCCTTGAAAAAATTGGAAATACCCCTTTATTGAAGATTAACAATATTACCCGTTCATTAAATCCGGATATTGAAATTTATGCAAAAGCCGAATGGTTTAATCCGGGGGGCTCTGTAAAAGACCGGATTGCTTTAAATATGATTCTTGAAGGAGAGAAAAACGGTTTATTGAATCATAGTAAAACTATTATAGATGCAACCAGCGGTAATACCGGAATTTCTTATGCATTTATTGCTGCTATAAAAGGATATAAAGTTAAACTTGCTTTACCGTCGAATGCGAGTGAGGAAAGAAAAAAAATATTAAAAGCTTATGGCGCCGAATTAATATTTACCGATCCGATGGAAAGCACTGACGGAGCACAAAGAGTTATTAAAAAACTTTATGAAGAAAATCCGGGAAAATATTATTATCCTGATCAGTATAATAATACCGCTAATTGGCAAGCTCATTACAAAACCACGGCAAATGAAATTTGGAAACAAACTTCAGGGCGAATTACGCACTTTATATCCGGCTTGGGTACAACCGGTACTTTCGTTGGTACTTCGAAACGATTGAAAGAATTAAATCCATCGATTAAAACAATGGCATTTCAACCTGATTCACCTTTACATGGTTTGGAGGGTTTAAAACATCTTCCAACTTCACTTGTCCCTGGAATTTATGATGAATCTTTAGTCGATGAAATGTTAGAAATAACAACCGAAGAATCTTATGATATGGTTAAAAAACTTGCAAAAGAAGAAGGTTTGCTTGTCGGCATTTCCAGCGGTGCTGCAATGGCTGTCTGCATCAAATTAGCCAAGTACATGGAAACCGGTATTATTGTAACGGTATTTCCCGATAGCGGAATGAAATATTTAAGCGATAGATTTTGGTAGTATCAAATAAAAGTAATAAAAAGAAGATAAAAACATGATCAAAATAAATGAGGAATTAATAGAGGAAATTCGCCGTCATGGTGAGAAAACTTATAATGAGGAATGTTGTGGTGCTGTTTTGGGAGAATTCAAAGATAATGTGCACGTTACTCATCAATTAATTGAATTTGAGAATGAAAAAAATGAAAATAAGCAACAACGTTATCTCATAACGCCGGAACAATATCGTGAATCGGAAAATAGGGCAAAAAAAAATAATCTTGAATTGTTGGGATTTTATCATTCCCATCCGGATCATCCTGCATTACCATCGCAATTTGACAAAGATTATGCTTTACCCTGGTTCATCTATATGATTGTTTCCGTAAAGAAAGGCAAAGCTGATGATGATCTCACTGCTTGGGTCTTAAGCGAAGACCGAAAGGAATTTAAACAGCAAGAAATATCTATAATACAAAAAACTAAAAACGAAATGTATAATTAAAATTATTAAGAGGTTAAATTATGGCAATAAAAGTATTGATACCTACACCTACAGGAGCCCAAATTCCATTGGCAGAATTAGCTACAATTACCTATAGAAGAG
>CAJXGP010000225.1 GCA_913053915.1 uncultured Ignavibacteriales bacterium
TTACCTCTGCGGCTAGGTCATCTGATCTGAAGAAGCGGAAACTGCCTCTCTTTGCCTTACCGACAGCCGATCTATAACCGGCTACTATATATGCTTCTCTCATGATATTACTTCAATTTTATTATTAAAAAATTAATTTTATAGTTAATTAAAATTTTTAAACCGTTAATTTCTTAACGGTTTTCCGGTATTTAATATATGTTGAATTCTTTCAAGAGTTTTCCTTTCGGCAATCAGACTCAAAAAAGCTTCCCTTTCCAAATCAAGTAAATATTGTTCTGAGACAAACGTTCCTTGAGTAAGATCACCACCTGACATAACAAAAGCTAATTTTTCAGCAATTTTTTTATCATGATCGGAAATATAATTTGCTTTCCTAAATGAATACGCTCCAAGTAATAAAGTAGCTAATGCTTCTCTTCCCAGCACTTTAATATCATTTCTCGGAACAGGTTGAGTATATCCGTTTTCAGCCATAGCTAAAACAGATTGTTCAGCATCGTAAATAACTTTATTCGGGTTAATTGTTATCCCATCTCTTCCGGTTTTAAATATATCCATATCGATGGCTTCATACGCTGAAGTTGCGACCCTTGCAGTAGCAATATTCATAAAACGTTTTTGAAGTTCGGGCATTTCAACTTCTCCAACTTTGTAACTATCCGAAGCCCGTAAAGTCATTTCTTTTGTACCGCCACCTGCAGGAATAATTCCCACTCCAACTTCAACCAAACCGATATAAGTTTCAGCCGATGCTTGCACCTTATCGGCATGTAAACAAATTTCGCATCCACCTCCCAATGTAAGTGTGTGAGGTGCAACAACCACAGGCACATTGGAATAACGAACATGCTTAGTTGTATTTTGGAAAGTTCTTATTGCAAGGTCGATTTCATCATATTCTTGCTCAACTGCCAGCATCAACATCATTGCTAAATTTGCACCTGCGGAGAAGTTCCGACCATTATTGGCGATAACCAGTCCTGCAAAATTCTTTTCGGCAATTTCAATCGATTTATTTACTGCTTCTAGAATTTCCGTCCCAATAGAATTCATTTTTGTATGAAATTCAAGATTAACCACACCATTTCCGATATCATGCAACGTTGCACCGGTGTTTTGCCAGACCGGTTTATTTGCACGATAATTATCCAAGATAATAAATTCACCCTTACCGGGAATTTTTTTATAACCGGCAGATACAATATCGTAATACTTCTTTTCACCGTTTTCAATTTGATAAAATGATTTGAATCCTTTAGAAAGCATATCTTTCACCCATGCAGCAGGCGGAATATTTTCTTCTTCCATCAACTTTGTCATTTTTTCCACACCGAGCACATCCCATGTTTCAAATGGTCCCAGCTCCCAACCGAATCCTCCCCTCATTGCGTCATCAATTTTATAAATTTCATCGGCAATTTCGGGAATTCTATTTGACGCATATTGAAAAATATTGAAAGAAAGCTTTCTTAAAAAATCTCCCGCTTTATCCCCAGCGGCATGTAAATCTTTCAAACGATCTTTCAGGTTATCAATCGATTTTGCAGCAGCAACGGAAGCAAACTTTATTTTTTCACTCGGTTTATATTCCAATATATTGATGTCTAGTTCTAGGATTTCTTTGCTACCGTCTTCCTTTCTAACTTTCTTATAAAATCCTTGTCCTGTTTTATCCCCAAGCCAATTTTTTTCTTCCATCTTAATTACATAATCGGGAATAACAAACAATTCTTTTGCTTCATCATCCGGACAATCTGCGTATATATTATTCGCAACTTTTACCAGTGTATCAATTCCTACAACATCACACGTTCTGAAAGTGGCGGATTTAGGTTTACCCGTAAGCGGACCGGTTAATATATCAACTTCTTTGATGGATAAATTCATCTCTTTCATCAACTTGAACACCACCATCATACTGAAAACACCGATTCTATTTGCAATAAATGCCGGTGTGTCTTTGCAAAGCACGGTGGTTTTACCGAGATACAGACTTCCGTAATACATTAAGAAATCAATTACTGCCGGATTAGTTTTCTTTGTGGGAATAAGTTCCAAAAGTTGAAGATATCTGGGTGGATTAAAGAAATGAGTTCCGCAAAAGCTTTGTTGAAAATCTTCACTTCTCCCTTCGAGCATTAAATTAACCGGAATGCCTGAAGTATTAGTTGTAATTAATGAGCCGGGTTTTCTGAATTTTTCAATTTTGCCGAATACCGATTTTTTAATATTTAGGTTTTCAACAACCGCTTCAATAATCCAATCCATATTCTTAAGTTTATCTAAATCATCCTCAAAGTTACCTGTCGTAATTCTTGATGAAAAAGATGTTTTATAAATTGGAGAAGGTTTGGCATTCAAAACATTTTTAAGATTATTATCAACTAGCCTGTTTCTAACTTTTCTATCATTTAGTGAAAGTCCTTTTTTTTCCTCTGCTTCGGACAATACCTTTGGTACAATATCCAAAAGCAAAACTTTACAGCCGATGTTGGCGAAATGCGCGGCAATCCGGGAACCCATAACTCCCGAACCTAAAACAGCAACTTCTTTAATATTTCTTTTCATATTTGAATCATTGTTTTTGACGAAATTAGTTTATTTAATTTTATGTGTTATAAATTTTTTCGATTATATCTTTATATTCTTCTATGATAACTTTTCTTTTCAATTTCAATGTAGGTGTAAGCTCACCGTCCTCTACAGTCCAGTCTTTGGATGTCAATTCATATTTTTTAATTTGTGTGAAAATCCTTTATTATATTTTTGAATATCTTTCCAAATTCTATCTTTCAATAATCGGCAATTTATTAGTTCATCCACCGAATTAATATTAATACCTTTTCTTTCGCACCACTTAAAAGCAAAAGCAAAATCCGGAACGATTAAAGCAGCAGTGAATTTTCTATTTTCACCTATTACCATGATATTATTGATAAACCAGGATTCATTCATTTTGTTTTCTATCGGCATTGGAGCGACAAATTTACCGCCCGAAGTTTTAAATATTTCCTTTTTTCTATCGGTTATCTTTAAGAATTTTCCTTCAATTAATTGCCCTATATCTCCTGTATGAAACCATCCATCATTATCAAACGCGACTGTGTTCAATTCAGGGTGATTATAATAACCTTTAAAAACGTTAGGACCTTTAGCTAATATTTCACCATCACCGGCAATTTTTATTTGGACATCGGGGATAGGCAAACCCACCGTACCGAGATAATAGTATCCTTTTTCAAACCGATTACATGTAAGAACGGGCGAAGTTTCAGTTAAACCGTAACCTTCCCTAACCGGAAGACCGGCAGCGGTAAAAATTCTTGCCAGTCTCGGTTGAAGAGAAGCAGCTCCGTTTATAATACCTTTCACCTCTCCTCCCAGTGCTTTCTGCCATTTACTGAAAACCAGTTTGCGCGCAACCGATAATCTTATATTGTAAAAAAAGTTGTTCTCTCCTTTTGCATCATAATGATTAGCTAGATTAACCGCCCAGCCGAAGATTGCTTTTTTTAAGCTGCTTAGCTCCCTTCCTTTTTGCATTATTTTTTCAAAAACTTTTTCAAGCAATCTTGGAACCGTAGTAAAATAGTTCGGTTGTATTTCTAAAAAATTTTCACTGATTTTATCAATACTTTCTGCATAATAGATTGCCCCTCCCTGAGTAAGGTAGTAATAAATTGCCGTGCGTTCAAAAATATGGCAGATAGGTAAAAAGCTAATTAACCTATGAGAATTATTAATAGGTATAATTTTTATTAAAGAAGAAATATTACTCAAAATATTATGGTGTGAAAGCATTACGCCTTTAGGAGTACCCGTAGTACCGGAAGTGTAAATAATACTTGCAAGGTCTTCTGTTTTAATAGATGCTTCAATTTCTTTTAATCTCTGCGCCAACGAATTATCCGCATAAGACAAAATATCCGACCAGGTCTTTGCACCGTTCACTGAATCAAAAGTATAAATATTTTTAACCGATTTTGTTTTGGAAAGAACTTTTTTCACTTTAATAAATAATTCACTATTCTCAACGAAAACTAATTTTATTTGAGCATCATTAAAGATATATTCATAATCATTTTCACTCATATTCGGATACATCGGAACATCAACCCCGCCCATTTGAAGAACTCCAAAGTCAACGAAATTCCATTCAGTGCGATTGTGAGAGATTATTGCAAATTTATCCCCCGGTTGAAAACCAAGTTTTAACAAACCCAAACTGAATTTATCAACGATCTCCTGAACTTCAACGGAACTGTATTTTCGCCAACGGCCATCTTTCTTATCGCAAACAGCATCTGCACGAGGATAGTTTTTTATTTGATAAGGAAGAATATCAATGAGCCTTTTATTAACCATTATATCTTCTCCGACATAATTTTGGATTATTGTTCCACAAGCTTTTAACTCTTAATTTTTAAGATAATTAGTATTGATCACAAAAACAAGCGAATTTTCGCTAATAATGATTTTTTGCTATATATTTCCTTTATAATTTGATATATTACACATATAATTTTTTAGTAATTAAGAGATTTTTTAAGTTCAGGTTTCCGATTCGTTTAAAAACGGAATCGATGGAATTTACCCTTTTAGTGCTAATCCTAACCTGGACAAACTAGAACCAAATAGGGATATATTATAGCAAAAATTTAACGGTACAAGTAAATTTTGAAGTATGAATGAATGTATGACTGTTTGCCCGAAGATTTATACTAACCGCGTGAACTCTGCTGATGTTCTTCTCTGCCGATATACTGAAACTAATGCATTATTTCAAATTTCTAATTAACCCCGTTAGATACGATATTTTAACAAGCGATAAAAA
>CAJXGP010000226.1 GCA_913053915.1 uncultured Ignavibacteriales bacterium
TAGTGCCACTACAGGTGTTTCTTTATACATGTTGTATACATGTAGATGACTATCGTGTCTATAGTGCCACTACAAGTGTTTCTTTGTTGGCTAAAGCAATTCTCTTGCCTCTCTTTATTGCTTCAATTGTAGGAGCTAAACCTGAAAATCCAACCATAGCCCCGACAAAAATATCATAATCTAAATCGCGTGCAACATGAATTAATCCGTTAGTACCTGTAAAAATTTCATATTTATTTCCTACCAAACGTTTTAATTTCAACCCAAACTCTTTGCTTTTAACAACTACGGCTTTTGGATGAAATTCTTCTATTTGCGGCAAAAGTATGTCAATTCGTGTATTAACCGCTAATGCACTTACTTCAAATTTGTCGGGAAAATTTCGGATGACATTAAGAGTATTAGTACCGATCGACCCCGTTGAACCAAATATTAAAACTTTTTTCATGATATTCATTAAATATAAGTTGTAAGATAAACAAGTATAAATTCTTAAACAATATAAAATAAAACCGCTTTCAATAATCTAACAATTAACCGATTCTAAATTAGTTATAAGAAACTAAGTTTCAATAACAAAAAGTTAACTAGAAAAAACTATGCCCTTTCAAGATTTTTGTAAAACCGTGCCGGTGCTTAATTATTAATGATAATTTATTTTCAAAAAGAATTACCGAAATTTTTCAACTCATTGAGCTTTGCGAAAGCCGCTCCGCTTAATATTGAATTTTCGGCGGCTATTTGACATTCTTTAAGATTATCGGAATATACTGCGCTGTAAAGAGCTAATGCAGTATTTGCGGCTATAGTATGGAATGCTCCGTTCTTATTTTTATTTTGAAATACATCTAAAATAATTTGAGCATTTTCCGAAGGGGTTCCTCCTTGAATAGCATCAAAATTGATTTTAGGATAACCGAATGTTTCGTTTGAAATTGTATAGGTTTTTATCTCTTCGCCATGATTAAATTCATATATTTCCGTAAGGTCTCCGAGATAAATTTCATCATACTTATCGATACTGCACAAGAAACAAACTTTCTCAAAATCCAGATACTTTGCCGCTTGCGACATAATTTTAGCGGCATGTATATTATATGTTCCGATCATTTGTTTTTTTACATTTGCCGGATTTGTTAGTGGTCCAAGCATATTAAAAACCGTTTTCATGCCCAATTCGTGTCTTACCGGGGCTGCAAATTTCATAGCCGGGTGGTAGAGCGGGGCAAATAAAAATGCTATTCCTATCTTTTTTAATGCTCCGGTTGATTGTTCTTTAGTCATATTAATATTTACTCCTAATTCCTGAAGAACATCCGCACTACCTGATTTGCTTGAGATAGATCGATTACCATGTTTTGCCACTTTAACTCCTGCACCGGCTACTGCAAATGCCGTTGCAGTGGATATATTAAAGCTTCCTGAATTATCTCCACCGGTTCCACAGACATCGATAACATTATCATCTTCAATTTCAATTTTAATACTTTTATCTCGCATTGCTTTGGCAAAACCGGCAATTTCAACAGGTGTTTCTCCTTTCGATTTCAGAGCGACCAATAATCCGGCAAGATGTGAATTATTAACATTGCCGCTCATTATTTCTTCCATTATCCGATATGATTCATCGAAGCTTAAATTTTCTTTTTCAATTACCTTTTCTAGATATTTTATTATCATGATTTCTCCTAAGTAAGTCCATTTATATTAAAGCGACAGCCAATTTTTTATTATATTTTCACCTTCATGAGTTAATATTGATTCAGGATGGAATTGGATACCTTCAATGTTGTAATTTTTATGTCTGATTCCCATTACAATTCCATCTTCTGTTTCGGCAGAAATTTCGAGCACATCCGGAAGTGATTCTCTTTCTATAATTAGAGAGTGATATCTGGTAGCATCGAAATCTTGAATAATATTTTTAAAAATCGTTTTGTTATCGTGTTTAATTTTTGAAGTTTTACCGTGCATCAATTCAGGAGCCTTAACTACTTTGCCTCCAAAAGCAACCGCAATGGCTTGATGGCCCAGGCAAACACCCAGTATCGGAATAATTTTACCGAAGGCATGTATTGCAGTTAATGAGCCTTTTGAATCTTCCGGTTTCCCAGGACCCGGAGAAATTAAAATTTTATCAGGTCTAAGTTGAGCGATCTTCTCTTGATTGATCTTATCATTCCGTTTTACAATTATTTCGTTCTTGAACTGTCCTAATAATTGTACAAGATTGTATGTAAAAGAATCGTAATTATCAATTACTAGAATTTTCATCAATTATCCCTGCGTATTTTAATGCGTTAACTAAAGCTGCCGATTTGTTTTTTATTTCTTTGGCTTCAAGTTCCGGGCGACTATCGGCTACAATGCCGGCTCCGGCTTGCCAATAAATTGTATTTTTTTTTGCAAAAAGTGTTCTTATTGCAATGCACATATCAAGATTGCCTGAAAAATCAAAATAACCTACCGCACCTGCGTATACATTTCTTACGTCGGATTCATATTTATCAATTAACTGTATCGCTCTGATTTTTGGTGCACCGGTTACAGTGCCTGCCGGAAAACAAGACATCAACGCATCAATTGAATCTTTTCCTTGAGCAATTTTGCCTTCTACTTTCGAAACTATATGCATTACGTGTGAGTATCTTTGAATTCTCATACTTTCCGTTACTTTCACCGAACCATATTCACATACACGTCCTAAATCATTTCTACCGAGGTCGACAAGCATTATATGTTCGGCAAGTTCTTTCGGATCGTTAATTAAATTTTCTTCCAGTGTTTTATCTTCTTCTTCTGTTTTGCCTCGCCGTCGTGTCCCGGCGATGGGTAATAATTGAGCTTTTCCATTTTTAATCTTTAACAAATCTTCCGGTGAAGTACCGATTATTTCAAAATCATTTTCAAATTCAAGATAATACATATACGGAGAAGGGTTAATTATTCTTAGTGCACGATAAACGTTGAAAGGGTCGCCTTTAAATTTTGATGAAAACCTTTTAGATAAAACTATCTGAAAAACGTCTCCCTCAATAATATTGTTCTTTCCGGCTTCCACTTGTTTATAAAATTCGTCAGGATTAAAGTTTTCGTTAATTGCTCCTTGTAAATTGAAATCGGATTTATATTTGATAGGTTTTCTTAAGTCTTTTTTCAGTTCGTATAATTTTTGTTTCGCTTTATGATATGCAGCAACTAAGTTAGTTTCTTTTTCAATTTCTACATTAGAAATTAAAATGATTTGATGTTTATAATGATCAAAAGCAAGAATTGTTTTATATATTCCGAAGATTGAATCAGGATTATCAAAATTTCTTGAATTGAATTTTATAACATTCTCGATAAGAGCAATGTTTTCATAACCGAGATATCCCACAATACCGCCGGTAAAATCCGGCAATGCATCAAGTTTAGGTTGTTTATATTTTGTAATTTTCCGGCGGATAAAATTAAAAAGCGAATCAGTAAAATTCTCGGTCGAACCGTTATATTTTACAGATATCCTTTTAGCGGAATTCAAAAATATTGTTTCAGGGTTTTTACCGATAAAAGAGTATCTTGCCATAGTAGTAGAACCTTCCACCGATTCCAGTAAAAAGTTTTGTTTTCCTTGCTCTCTTATTTTAAGATATGCTAAAACCGGTGTTAATAAATCTGCGGTAATTATCTCGTAAACCGGAATCAGATTGTAAGTCTTTGAAAGTTCTATAAATTCTTCTAGCTTCATAAATTGTTGCAAATGTTTTAATTACTTTAAAATAAAAAAACCCCACTCAGTGATCTGACAAGGGGTTATAAACGTTAATAATAATTTATCTCAAAATCACCGGATCATACTATTGAACACATTTAACCGCCACCAATAAATTCGGTTAACTTTAAAATTTGTTTGATAATATGTTCCGCTAATGTCTTTCATAATTTGAAAGATAAATATATACTTTTAATAATAATTGTCAAGGTTAAAAAATAATTCTTTACTGAAAACTCCCATTATCCGGTACACATTTTTTAATTATAAAATTGAAAGGATTTTTTAGGACAGATCGGAAAGTAACAAGTGCTGAAGATTAAGAGGGAATTTTTAGCACATTGACTTTATAATATGATTTACTTAAAATACATGTAAGGTTTTTGGTGAAATTATGAAAAAGTATTTAGTTTTATTTGTAGTTATTTTTGCAATGCCGTTATTTGCACAATTCAAGAATTCAGCATTCCCACGGAAATCTATAGACGAAGGAATGCTTGCAAAGAATTCATCGGATTATTTGTTCGGACTTATTAATCCAAACAACTTTCAGATGCATCAATCTTATAGTATGTCTTATTCAACCTTCGGATCACAAGGAGTTGCGTTGGGTGTTTATACCAATAGCATGAGGTACAAATTCAATAAAAATTTGAATGTACAGTTGGATGCAAGCATAATTCATTCCCCATATAATACTTTTGGGAAAAATTTTTCAAATAATATCAATGGTTTTTATATAAGTCGTGCTGCAATAAATTGGAAACCGTGGAAAAATGTTTCAATCTCTGTACAGTATAGAAATCTACCCGGAAGTTTTTACTCCGGTTATTACGGTGGTAATGGATACGGGCTTTATAATGGCCTGTTAGGTGATTCTCCGTTTATCGGTAGATAATCATCTTTTATCCGTTAAATTATTTTAGTTTTGTCAATTGAGATAAGAATACGTGAAGGAAAAAACGCCGACGGGCAAACTTTCTAAAAACAGCAACCTTAAAAACACTTCAACCAATCTATTCTTAAATATTATTATATTCCTACTCAGTATTTTAATTGTTTTTTTAGCG
>CAJXGP010000227.1 GCA_913053915.1 uncultured Ignavibacteriales bacterium
TGTTAAGGATTTTTCCTTCCTTGTGTACAAAAGAGACCTTGTTGATTATTTGGTAAGTAGAAAAAATATTAAAATAATTCAAAACCCTACTCTGCAATTTGATAAACTGGATAATGTTTACACTTATTATGAGATTTATAATTTAGCCATGGATAAGAATGGACAGTCGAATTATACTGTTAATTATAATTTAAGAAGGGAAGGCCAAACAAAGAGCGTTTGGGATTTTCTTAGTGGATTGTTCGGTACCAAAACAAAATATAATTTAACTATTAAAGATACATATTCCGATACTACTAAAAATGTTTTCAATTACATTGCATTCGATATCAGTCAATTGAAAAGCGGACTATATAAGTTAAAAATAACTATCAAAGATAATATCAATGGAGAAAAAGCTTCTACCTCTACTAAACTGGTTGTTAAGTAAATATATATCGTCATACTTTTTATTAGGTTCGCTCTTTTTATAGTCTTTTTAAATGATAATCGGCACTTTTGAAATAACCTTTGTTGATTGATGAAAGAAAAAACAAAATAAAACGTAAAATAATTATACTCCTTGATATAAACCGATGATATTTCCATCGGGATCACTAATCAATGCATAAGCTCCCATTGCAGGAATAATGGTTTTTCCTTTGAATACATCACCGCCCAATTCTTTAGCTTTATTCAAATATTCTTCCACAGCATTCACTCTTATATGGAAAATAGTCGTATCACCTTTTATAATGGAATGAACTTTTCTTAATCCTATGGTAAAACCTTTGTGAGTATTAAATAGTAAATATCCGTTTCCAAAAGGTTTGAATTCCCAGCCAAACATTTTAAATAGAAAATCTTTTGTATGCTCAAGATCAGTAGCGGGTATTTCAATATGTGCAATTAAATCTGACGCCATTTTATATCCCTATCCTTTTACAAAAATTATTAATAATATTACGATTAATTTATGTCTATTTTCAAGCTCTCATTAAGATAAAAATATCTATTTAAATAAAAAAATTAATGTTCTTATTAAAAATTAAACATTTTTTAATTTAATTATACTCTATAGAATAATTACCGGTCACTACAACAATAAAGCTAAAACCGTTTTTTACCTGCTTATTCCCGAAAATGTTTTTATTGCACTACCATTGGGACCTGTAGTAAGAATGCTGATTGAAACAGGGCTCGCAACATTAACGGTATCTACATTATCAAAAACCATAAAGTTAAACTTTGTCCATGCTCTATCTTGAGTATCGGGTAAGGTTACTGATAGATTACCTTGAGAACCGACTGAAGTACCGTCGACAGTGACGGTAATACTGGTCCCTTTTGCCAGTGGATTCCCGTTTTCATCGGAAATTGTATAATTAAATTGCTGTGAACCCCCATTGGGGATATCAAAAGTAGAAGGAATAACAATGATTCTCGGTGTTCCTGAAAATAAAATAATGCCCTGTGTTAAAATAGTATTCAAATTTTCGTTAGCAGTTGAAGCTGTAATCCTTGCAAAACCTGGTCCAAGAATAGAGTCATCCGGTTTAGGCGCGGCAGATAATAAACTAACAGTACCCGTACCTAAGTTATTTGTTAGAGCTGAACCTTCAATTATTCCACCTGTTGTTGTAAAATAGACGGCAGTTTGAGGCTTAACGGGATTGCCGTATTTATCACCAACATACACTGTAATTTTATCCTTCAGTCCATAAATGTCATAACCAGGGAAGTTCATACTTTCCGCAGAAAGGCTAAAATGATTAAGATCGGGTAATCCGCCATGTATAGAAATACTGACAGGCTTGGAAATGATAGTTTCACCGCCGAAATTTATTTTCGCAATAATTTGTACAGCGCCTGCCTTTGTACCGCTGGTTAAATTAACGGAAGCTTTACCCAGTGTATTTGTTCTTATAACTGTCGGTTCAATCGATTCTCCTCCTCCGGGTGACGAACCTAAATAAAAATATACATCAACCGAATGATCAATATCGATTGGGTTACCTACAGAATCCTGTACTTCAAATGTCAAACGTGCGGTTTCTATTGAGCCGGATTCTTTTACACCTATCGACGAAGCACTTTGACTAATTAAGTAAATACTTTTTGGATTGCCTGATGGAGTTGTTCCTGTATTAATCTGTGCCAGTTTTATTAAGGGAGCGTTATAATCATTACCATAAGTTACGGTTATGTTTGTCGTGTCATTTACATAGTTGCTTTTACTTGTTGTTATTGAAAAGGTGGTTGTGCTTCCCAGTTCAATTTGAAATGTATATTTGCCCTGTGAATTAGTATATGTAACCTGACTTATTGAAGAGCTGGAAATAAAAACTAGTGCACTGTCAAGTGGAATTCCCGAAGATTCTGTTACCACTTGTCCGTTTACAGTAGATTTTTTTAAAATCTGCTTTGATGTTCCGCCTGAACTGCCTACTATTTGTGTATTATTTTTGCAACTTTGAATAAAGAACATTGCAAAAGTAAAAAGGGCCAGCACACAGTAAATTCTAAATGATTTATACATTTTAATTAACTCTTCAAAAAAATAAAAAACTTATTTCAAATTAAATTAACCTGATGTGAATATAATGTCAAGCATTATTAAGTCTAAATCGTAATATCTCACTCAAATGGGGAAGGACTATAAGCGGAGTAATCAAGAAGAATCGGCTGGGAAAAGAATTTTGTAAATATCTATAAAAGAATTAGCTGCATATTCATCTAAGAGATATTTAAATCTATCAGCAGTTTTACCGTTTGTTCTTTTTTTGAGAGTGATCAAAACAGACATCAATATTTCTCTAGTTTTAGCTCCTTCATTAGATTGTGAGCCAAAACTTAATTTTCGTGCAATTATTAAAGGACGCAATTCTCTTTCTGCAAAATTATTATCAGCCGGGATTTTACGGTCGCTTGCCCAATGGTATAACTTATCATGATTATCTCTAAAAATATTCTGAATATTTTGAATAGCCGCATGATTAGCTTGAGAGTTCATTGCCTTAATAATACAATCTTTTGTTTTTTTCGCTCTTCGATAAAATTCTTTATCATCAATAGGCAGAGAACGTAGATTCATTGCATCACTTAATAATGGCAGTGTTGTTTGAATAAAACCGGCAATTTCTTGATTATCGGGGAATTCTTTTTCAAGTTCTTTTATAGTTCTGAATAGATGGATGCTTTGATATATAGGTACGTCCTTTTAAGCCTTCTGTCTGAATAAGCTCTTTTATTAGTTCAATATCTTGTTTTGTAATATCCCTGTTATAAAGCCTGATTTGTTTTTTTATTTCCATGAAACAAAGATATTATTTTATCACATAAGAACCCAGCCTTTTCCCCATTTGAGTGAGGTATTACAGAATTTTGCCGGTAATTATAAAATTTATATTATCACAAATCGGACTTTTACATTTATTTTTGCCGCGAATTTGCGAATGTACATTGTTGCTACCGAATGGTCGGCGGCAACAGAAATAAACACTTCTATAACGAGAGTTGTTTTCTTGTTCTAATTGTTTATTGTTCATTTCCTAGGTAATTAGGTCAATTAAAAATTGAGTCAATTTAATCAACAGCATTTTTTACTTGACATAAAAATTAAAATTATATATATTTGCTTTGCAAATTAAAGTACTTTATAATTGGAGGTAACAATGGACGAAATAACAGCTCAACAAGAAATCGCTTTTATAAAAAAAATTATGACCGACAGCAGGCGCATAGTTTATAAAGACGGAACGGAACTTATTTTTTGGGGAATAATTGTAGTAATAGGTTTAGTCATTACCTATTTTTCAATAATTGCAAAATATTTCTCTATTTTTACTTGGTTATGGCCTTCTATTATAATTTTGGGGTGGTTAGTAAGTTTTATAATGGGAAAAAGAAGAAGTAAAAAATTAGCCACTAAAACTTTTGCAGGAAAATTACTCTCGGTTGTGTGGGTATCGTGCGGAATTGCCATGGCAATTATAGGATTTGCCGGGAGTATCTCGGGAGCTTTACAAGGATTTTCCGTCTCCCCTGCCATCTCGATTATATTAGGAATCGGTTTTGCAATAACGGGGTTTATTTACGGTAAAAAATGGATCTCCGCCCTATCAATCGGCTGGTGGCTTGGCTCTTTAATTATGTTTTTCTGGCCCGGCTTATATACCTTGCTGTTTTTTGCTGCGATGATGTTTTTATTTCAAGTTGTACCGGGAATTATAATTTACAATAAATCGAAAAAAGAAATAACCGGCACAGTACAATGAACGAATTTGATTATCAGCAATTGGATGAAATTATTCACTCCAGAATACGGCTTGCCGTGATGGCGGTTCTAATTTCCGTTGATGAAGCTGAATTTACTTTTCTTAAAGAAAAAGTAAAAACTACCGACGGTAATTTAAGCGTTCACTTGAAAAAGTTAGAAGACGCCGGTTACATTGCGGTAAATAAAAGTTTTCAAAACCGGAAACCGGTTTCAAGATATCTTTTAACACAAAAAGGTAGAAAAGCATTTGAAAGTTATGTAGAACGACTTGAGAAGATGATAAAAAAATAATTTTTTTTAGTTATATACTTTGTTTTTCAAAGTACTTTTTATTACAACAATATAAGGAATAATTATTATGCTTAAAAAAATCGTACAAAACGTAGGTATTATTATTTTACTAATAATATCTTTATCGGCAAGCAACTACGCTTCTAATTCAAACACTAAAAAAATGATGTTGGAAGCAAAAAAGATTTCAAAAGAAGCGTATCTAAAATTCGATAAGGTACTTTTCTTAAAATCCAACGGACTTTTGGAACGTATATTATCCTCTGAAC
>CAJXGP010000228.1 GCA_913053915.1 uncultured Ignavibacteriales bacterium
AGTGTCCATCCAATGCAAGGGCTTGTGCTTTAGTCAATATTGAATAATCACCATTCAGATGTTCCCATCTGGTTTGAACCATTCCAATCCGTTTATCCGTAAAGAATGAAAGAGTTTCTTTTAAGAATCTTTTTTGAGGAATGAAATCGGCATCAAAAATAGCAATGAATTCACCTTTGGCGGTTTTGAGCCCTTCCTTTAACGCTCCGGCTTTAAATCCCTCTCTATTATTTCTATGGATTTGTTTTATATCAAAACCTTCTTTACTTTTTTCTTTTACTATACGGGCACAAATCTGCACAGTTTCATCGGTTGAATCGTCCAACACCTGAATTTCCAATCTGTCTTTCGGATAATCAATTTTACAAACAGCGTTAATTAATCTTTCGACTACATAAAGTTCGTTGTATAAAGGTAATTGAATTGTTACCGCAAGATCCGTAGATACATCCCGCTTGGGAATTGGTTTCACATTCTTATATTTTCTATAATAATAGATCATAACAAACCCCTGCATGCTAAACACCAATAAGATGGTTAAGGCAAAGAAATATGAGATAAGAACTATTTCATCCATTATTATTTACACCTCATTTCATTTATAGCATATTACCAACCGGAGACAACGGCAAGTAAAATATCTTCGTCAATCTTATCAACAGCCGTTTTGATAGCAGCGCTTCTTTCGTTGATACTACTACTTGAGGAATAATCACCGTAATTCGAAAAACTTTTATTAAAAATGATCTTTCTTTTTACCAAATCCCGATAAATTACTTGAACCGAAATTGTAATTCTTCTAACGGTTACGTTCTCGCCGGCTGCAACTACAGCAGGCGCATCCGTTAATGATGTAATTGTACAATCCAAAATTGCATTAGCATTAGATTTTTCGGTTACACGTAATGTATTATCGTCAATAAATTTTTGAGTTAAATTATCCGTCAACATTTCCCTTAAACCGGGCTCTCCCGAACCGCTTCTATCTTCAGCAATAGGGATTGCAATAGTCTTCAGATATTTGGGAACGGAAGCACCGGTAAAAGAATATGAAAAACAACCTGATAAGCTAATCAGGGCAAATATCAAAAACAAGAGAATAAATAGATGATAGCAATAAGAGGTGATTTTCCTCCCATTATCTTTTTTTATACTCCTTCGTGTGATATTATTAATATTACGGAGTATATAAAAGTAATGTTTAATTTTATAATTCATATTCTTTTAATTTCCGGTATAAGGTTCTTTCACTAATCTTCAGCATTTTAGCGGCGTTTCGTTTATTCCCTCTCGTTTTTTCGAGTGCGTTTATTATAGCTTCTTTTTCCAATTCGGATAGCGGTAAAATTTCATTGTTTTTATGTTTTTTATCTTGAGTATAGACTTCCTCTTTTTGCCTAAGAATTATATCTTTCAATTCCATAATATCTTTTTTTAATTCGAAAAGTGCTCTATAAAGCAATTCTCTATCGGCTTGTTCGGGAGATTTTTTAAGATAAACCGGAAGGTTGTGAAAAGAAGTATCCGATTCAGATTCGACTTTTAGCAAATGATTAAATGAAGAAACATCCAGTATTCCATTCCTATTTAGCGCCAGCGCCGTTTCAATTGTATTTTTCAATTCTCTCACATTTCCGGGCCAGTGATAATTTATCAGTAAATCTAACGCCTCATAAATTAATTGGGGTTCAGCCATTTTGTTGATACCCGTATAATTCTTAATAAAGTATTTTACTAATTCTTCAATATCGGCTTTTCTTTTTCGCAATGGGGGTATATACAGCGTAACAGCCTTAAGCCTAAAGTATAAATCCTCTCTGAATTTATTTTCATTTACAAGTTGTTGAAGTTCCTTGTTAGTGGCGGCAATTATTCTAACATCTACTTTTGTAACGGTTTCGGCACCGATCTTCATAAACTCTTTTAATTCAATTGCTCTTAGAAGTCTTACTTGAGTAGTAAACGGCATTTCTCCAATTTCATCGAGGAAAAGAGTGCCGCCGTCAGCAATCTCAAAGTAGCCTTTTCGCCCTCCTACAGCGCCTGTAAATGAACCTTTCGTATGTCCGAATAATTCGCTTTCAAGAATGCCTTCGGGTATAGCTCCACAATTTACACTAACCAATGGTTTGCCGGCACGATTGCTGTAACCGTGTATAGCTCTAGCAAAAATTTCTTTACCTACTCCGCTTTCTCCATAAATAAGTACGGAAATATCAGATTTTGCCACCTGCATTGTAATATCAACAACATCCCGGATTTCTTTAGTTTTGCCGATAATCCCAAATGCTTTTTTAAATTCATCAATTGTCATAATTCATTGTAATTTTTAACTGATAATAAACATAAACCCTGCTAAAACTTTTATCAAATTTTTCATGTAATAAGTTTCCTTTAAAAAGGTATTTTTTTGCTAAAAAGCTTTGATTTTTGTTGACACGCACAATTTTATAATCTGAAAATAATCTTTTTATGTTCATTTGATTATTTATGTTAAAAACCGATACATTAATTAAGTAAAATTTATATTTTATAAAGGACCTATTGAATTTCTGAATTTACTCTAAATAGATATAATTTTATTAAATCATCTCAATTAGATAAAAACAGCTTTCGTTCACACTGTCTGTAATTCTCAAATAAACAAAGCAACATTCAAATTTGAAGGAATTATTTTATTCTAAAATTTAAAATCAATGATAATTAAAAATTCATTCAATTATCATGTTATAATCACTTGCCTATTGCTTAGATTAGAAAATAATTAATATATAACTATCTGATTATTAAGTTTTCTCTAAAAAACCAACATTTTCAAAATGTCATCCTCATGGGAAATATTATTTAGAGTGATCTTATTACCCGGTTAAAATATATTGTAACTGTGAGGTACCTTATTATATAAAAAAACTAAGGTTGTTTTTTAGTTAAGCAATTACCTATTTGTTCTTTGCAATCAGTTTTATATTTATTTCACAATTTTAAAATGCCGATTTATAAAACTTATTAAATTTCTTTTAATTTTTTTATGATTTCATTAACAAAAATCATTTTTCTTCTATTTTTATTTTTTGTCCACATTGAACTTAGTTTGAGTAAGATTTAGTAATATATCATTAATCACTTCAAATATAAAGCAGCTTAAACGATCAATGACAGCCCATCATGAGCAATTATTATTTTATGTTTTAGGTTGTTATTAATTGAATCGCTTTTACTTAATTGCAAAATTTCATTATCATCTTCAATATGAGTAATTAAACATTTTTTTGGTGATAACTCACCAATGGCGATCAGAAGTTCATGAAAAGAAATATGAGAAATTTCACTTATAATTAGTTCTAAATCATTCCCTTTGAATAAATAAAGATCATTTTTGCTTCCAATATCTCCGGTATAAAATATTTTCTTTCCATCATGTCCAAATAGAAAACTATTGGAAATAAAACTTAATTCATTCTTTTTATCATATTTTCTATAATCATCTAAATGCGAATTTTGTTTAGCAATAAAATTAAACTCCTCATTAACAGTAAATTTCACTTTATGTTTGAAAGGGAGATAGCGAATTTCAAAATCCATTTTTTCTTCAAAGATATAAGAAGTAAGAATAAACTTTTTAACCGGCTCGATTAAGCTTTCATGTAGAAATAAATCAAGCCTTTTCGTTCTTCCGGTAATTTCCATTTGTACTATAAGCGCCGCTAATCCGCCGGAATGATCGGGATGCAAATGCGATATTAAAATACCGTCGATATATGAATAAGCGATATTCTGCTTCAGCAAAGCTCTGGAAATCGCATCTCCCGCATCGATAAGCAAATTATAATCATTTCCCGAAAAAAGAATAGAAGAGTGATATCTTTCAAGAGATGCTTTGCCCGAGCCTGTTCCGATAAACTTAATTTTCAATTTATTTCGACTTACTTATTTGTTGATATAATTATACCGTTAAGGTTGTATACTTTATTAATAATTTTAAGAAAATTCTCCGCTTTTGCTCTATCGAAAAACTTACCGACGTAAACCACATGAAAAGTTGCACCGGCCACAATTTTCACGCTAATGTCTGAAAAATAGCCCGAATCAATGAAATCTTTTTTTAATGCTATAGCATTTCCCGGATTACTAAAAGCCCCGGCTTGGATGGTAAATCTATAATGTTGTTCATCTTTCAAAGTAGTCTTAACTGCTTTAGAAGTGTTCCCTTTGTGTTTTTTAATATTTATTTCAATATCTGTGGTATCATTTCTGTTAGGTATATTTTTTTCTGCTATATTAAGATAAGGTGAATTCGGATATTCTCTTTTTAATTTGGTTAAAAACGTTTTTGCAGATTTATATAAACCGATTGCATAATAATAAGTATATATTCGATATAAAGCAGCATCCGCATACTTGCTGTGGGGGTAATTTTTAACAATCTTTTTAAATACAGCTACAGCATCCTGCCCGTTTTCAGTCATCACTCCGGCAAGAAACATAACTGATGGATTACTCGGATATTGTTTTATTAACTGTTGCAATTTTGTTTTTACTTCCTTTTTTTTACCGCTTTCTATTTGTTTTAGATAAGGGATAATATTTACTTCTTGAGAATAGATATATCCATTAGTAAAAAAGGAAAGTATTAAGGAGAATAATATAATGGATTTAATTGATTTCATGTTTTTGATGATTACTTTATAACCGGTAATATAACAAACAATCCGAGAATTTTCACCCTTAATTTTATTTATTACTCTTTGAGCACGGTTTAAAAAGTTCTTCTTGTAAAACATGTCTTCACAAAAACAGGAGACTGAAATTTAAAGAACT
>CAJXGP010000229.1 GCA_913053915.1 uncultured Ignavibacteriales bacterium
TATAACATTCGGAATCAACCACTTGAAGGTTTAATTATGTTCGTTATTTTTTCGGTAATTATTGTGAATTTTGTACCGCTTCAGGCTATTGCCGGAATGGGCAGCTCAGGTTTTCTATTGGTCTTTTTGGCCGTTAATTGGGCAGCTTTCCGTCTTTCCGGTAAAACCGGTGCATCACGAATATTGACATTCACCGGTGCTGTTGCTTGTGCTATTGCATTTATAGCGCTTGTATTACAATCTCTATCCAATCCATCAACCGCTTGGCAGATATTTATTCTTATTGGAATGATTGCATTTTCTTTTTTGGTTGAAATAGTGTATCGTAAACTTAGCGGTAGAATCATGCATTTGGGACATATTCTTGAGAATGAATTTAAAGACCTTGAAAATGTTTTACCTAAAAAAAAATGAGGTGAATAAATTGATTGAAGTATTCAAATGAGGATTGTTTCTAAATAATAGAATATTCATATTGAATAATCTCTGTATACTATTTTAATTTTATTAAAAATAGTATATTTATAAAAATCATTTTTAATAAGTCGTCAATCGATCCTTAAAATAGATTATCATTTTATAAAAGTTGATTAATCATTTAAGTTTAATTTTTTAAAGGAGAAAAATTTGGGAAATCGAACATTAGCAATAATCAAACCGGACGCGGTTAGAAAAAACTTAATCGGACAAATAATAATAATAATTACGGAAGCCGGATTTAAAATAAAAGCAATGAAAATGTTAAAATTAACAAAAGATTCAGCGGAAGGATTTTATGAAGTTCATAAAGGACGCTCTTTCTTCAATGATCTCGTAGAATTTATGACTTCCGGACCGTGTGTCCCGATAGTGATAGAAAAAGAAAATGCGGTTGCTGATTTTAGGAAACTAATTGGTGCTACCGATCCGACTGAAGCAGAAGAAGGCACTATAAGGAAATTATATGCCGACAGTAAAGCTGAAAATGGTATTCATGGTTCGGATTCCGATGTAAATGCAAATATTGAAATCTCACATTTCTTTTCAAGAAAAGAGTTACTCGAAAATTATAATTAATAAATACTCTATTTGTTATAAAATATGATCTTTGATATACTATAGACATGCAAAAATCGCTCAATTAAGATGTTAATAGATCTAAGGAATATTGAATAAACTAATTATCAGGATAATTTAAATGAAAAATTATTTAATAGTTATACTTATTATTCTCTTCAGCCGGGGAACTATAAATTCTCAAAATATCCATTATAATAAAAGAGTAACTATGGGTGCCGATAGGCTCATAACGGAATATTTATATTTACTTAAGGGTAAACGGATAGGAATTGTTACAAACCGAACAGGTTTGCTATCTAACGGTAAATATTTAGTGGATTCGTTATATAATATAAAAGGGTTAAGGATAACTGCTTTGTTTGGACCTGAACATGGTATTCGCGGTAATGCACCCGCAGGAAAATCCATCAGTTCCGGAGTTGACCCAAAAACTAAAATCCCAATATATTCCTTATACGGAAAAAATAAAAAACCGACTCCCGAAATGTTAAAGAATGTCGATTTACTTCTTTACGATATTCAGGATGTAGGCGCCAGATTCTATACGTACATTTCAACCCTGTATTATGTATTACAAGCTGCTGCAGAAAATCATATACCGGTTATTGTACTAGATCGACCTGATCCGATTAATGGTATAACTATTGACGGACCTATCAGACAAAAAGACTTACGATCTTTTGTAGGTATCGTACCGATTCCTATCCGGTATGGAATGACGCCGGGCGAACTTGCACAAATGTACGTAGGAGAAGGATGGCTTAGAGAAAAAACAAAACCGAATTTAACAGTTATTAAAATGAAAAATTGGAAAAGAAATTATTATTACGATAATTTCAAACTCCAATGGGTAGCGCCTTCACCCAATATTCCCGACCTTGAAACTGCAATTGTTTATCCCGGAGCTTGTTTGATTGAAGGAACAAATATTTCCGAGGGTAGAGGAACACACCATCCTTTTCTAACTATCGGGGCACCATTTATAAATTCAAATAAATTAATTCAAGAATTAATGAAATTAAAAATAAAAGGCGTTGAGTTTGAGCCTATTAATTTCATACCCGTCAACATCCCTACTATGTCATCTAATCCGAAATACAAAGATATAAAATGTAATGGTATATTTATAAAAATTACCGATCGGAAAAAATTTCGTTCCGTAAGATTCGGGATTAAACTGGTCTATGCAATCCATAAACTATATCCAAATAAATTCAAGTTTAGAAATAAGGATTTTGACCTCTTAAGCGGCGATAAAAAAATAAGAGAAGATATTTTAAATAATAAACATCCGGATTTTATTTTCAACAATTGGAAAAATGGATTAAAAAGTTTTATCCATAAGAGAAAAAAATATTTATTATACTGAAAGGAAAATTATGAAATATTTTATCAGCATATTAGCAATTAGTTTTTTTATTGTCGGCTGTGGCAAATCTCCTAAAAAAACTTCAATGAAGGTTTCTGATGAATTACAATTTGACAGCTCAGCCATGAAAACTTCACCGGTCAATAATCCGGATCAAAAATTTATTCTTAAATATAATTTTCAAAAAGGAAGAACTTACCGTTACAGATTAACCACTATAGCACACGACAATAAAACAATTCAAGTCGATACTACAATGTTACAAAATGTCGAACAACAGATAACTTATTTAATGAACTTTAATTTATCCGGCGTTGATAAAAATAATATAATGGAACTAAGCTGTAACATATCGGCAATAAAATTAAATGCTTCCGCTAACGGTAAACATTTCCGTTATGTTTCAAATACTCCCTTGGATTCAATAGATAAAATCAGATATGCCGATTACGAATCATTAATTAATAATCCATTTGCTTTAAGAGTATCTCAGGAAGGTGAAATTAGGGAAATATTCCATGTTGATAAAATTGTTTCAAAGTTTTTAAGTATTAGAGGAATAGCCGACTCTGCAACAAGCGATCAAAAAGATGCCATCCGGTATCAAATGATTAATGGTGCTTTGAAACCTTTACTCCGCCAAATATTCAGACAAATGCCCGATGGCTTTGTTGCAAAAGATTCTGCATGGAAAAATGCTCAACCTCCGTCAAGAATATTAATTTATAAATTGCAAAATATTAATGATTACAAAGTTCAAAATCTTGTCAAATGGAACAATAATAAAATTGCGGTACTCGAAGCCGGATTAATAACGAAAATAACCGGCAATGATACTTACAATAGAAGAGGAATTTCTTATAAATTTGAAAAACCAAAAACATCTGCCAACGGAATCGTATATTTCAATATCAGCAAAGGCTTAATTCAAAAATCAAAGACTCATTCTACCGTTAAGACTGCCTTCTCGATGAAAATGTCCGGCCCGAACGGCAAAAGATCGGGTAATCAAAAAGAAACTATGACCGACACCAACATTGTGGAATTGTTATAATTTTCTCAAATTATTATACTTTTCAGATAATCTTTTTACTTCGGTACATTAAAAGGTTTAATAAAAGAGTACAAAATATGCGGAGGACCGAGATTCCTTTGTGAGAATGTGCCTGATATCAAAAAATATTTTTAACCTGGATTTGTTATTAAAATCAATTGATAAATTTATCAAACCTGCAGAAATAACTTTGCCGATTTCTACAAACTTACTTTACAATTATAAGTTTTTAACATTATTTAAACCTAAATAAGATAATACCAAGTGCCTTCTTGAAAAATTTCCTATAGTAAAAAATTCTATAAATAAGTGTTTTTTAAAAAGAGTTCGAATAATTGTTTTTACACTCATCCCCTGATTATATAAGCTTAATATCTTTTGGCCAAGCTCTTCTAAATAAAAAATTTTGTTTTTGAGTTCGTCATTAGGATTTTTACGAACATGAGCGCTTCCGGGAAATAATATCTTTATAGGTAAAACAGATATGTTTTTCAAAGATTCAATTATTTGCCAAATATCATAATTTGCGCGTAAAGCTTTATCTTTTCCGCCGATAAACAAATCACCGGAGAACAGCCATTGTTTTTCCGGTTCATATAAGCATAAATGATCAGGACTATGCCCCGGAGTATATATAACTTTAAAGTTGTAATGTTTTGTTGTCAGCAAGGCACTATCTGAAATTTGTTCTGCCTTTGACGATTTAGGAAGACCCCACATTAAACGTCTGTATAATTGTAATGGTTGAGTGTTTTTAGGATCGGCAAGAATTCGTATTGCTAAAGGATGTGCATAGATTATTAATTCGTCCTTCATATTTTGTAATAAACTATTAGCTCCAATATGATCTTCATGGCTATGAGTATTTAAAATATATTTTAATGGTTCATTTTCTAATTCATTTAATAATTCGGAAGCACCATGTGCACAACCTGTGTCAACCATCAGCTCGTCAATAAAATAAGCAGTAGTCCAATAATAACCTCGCCCAAAAAAAGTTCGAGCAAGATCAAAACGAGTTATTTCGTTAAAGTGACTTATTTTCAGCATTTTTATTTAAAAATCGATTAGAATTATTTTTATAAAACATCCAAACAGCAACCCACTGATTTATCTATGGATTAATGAAACAATTGTAAAATACGTCAACCATTTTTCCTCTAGTGATATCTCCGGTAAACGGATTACGGCAATATTTTTAATCTGCACACAAGCGCCGATTTTTTGAAATTGTAGGGGTAGGACAAGGGCACACAGTAGCTTTGTTTCTCTTGCCCCCCCTTGTCTCTACGGCTTCCCTGAATAAACGTACTCT
>CAJXGP010000230.1 GCA_913053915.1 uncultured Ignavibacteriales bacterium
ATGATTTCTTTTATATAGTTCCCGATAAATGTACGGAGTGTACGGGGTTTCATGATGAGCCGCAATGTGTTGAAGTTTGTCCCGTAGATTGCTGTATCCCTGATCCAAACCATTCCGAAGATAAAGATACTTTATTAAAGAAAAAAGAATATCTTGATTCATTTGGTAGATGATTTTTTACCTCTGAAAATTTATTTATTTGAGGCTGTCTCGGAAGTAAAGCTTTCATTGTGAAAAAAGAAGCGATGTGAAAACCCCTTTGTTTTCGGGGCAAAATCTAAAATTAAAAAACAAAATTTTTCCTTCTTCAGAATGGCTATCTTGCGTAGTAGGGTTTATATTAAAAATTTATCATGTTTGTTCTAAGGGGGTGAAATAATATGTTTAACTTGTATTATTGAAAAATTAGCATAATATGGAAAAGAATTATGAAAATAGGAAAATACAAACTCGATATTATTAACTCAGGGTATTTCGGTTTAGATGGCGGTGCTATGTTTGGCATTATTCCGAAACCGTTATGGGAAAAAGCAAATCCTTCCGATGATGCAAACAGAATAAAACTTACCACAAGGAATTTGCTGCTTCAATCAGATAATCGGAAAATACTTATTGATACCGGTATGGGTGATAAATGGGATGATAAATCAAAAAAAATATATGCAATTGATCTACAAAATGATTCCTTAATTCCGGCATTATCAAAACTTAAAGTAAAACCGAAGGATATTACCGACGTAATATTAACTCACCTTCATTTTGATCATACCGGCGGATCAACCAAATGTGAGAACGGAAAATTGATTCCGACATTTCCGAATGCCAGATATTATGTCCAAAAAAAGAATTATGAATGGGCAGTGAATCCTTCCGAAAAAGATAAGGGAAGTTATTTAAAAGATAATTTTCTTCCGCTTGCAGAGGAAGGAATTCTCTTTTTATTGGATGGTGAGAAAAGGTTTGATGATGAGATCGAATTGCTTGTAGTGAACGGACATACATTTGCCCAACAATTATTAAAAATATCGGATGAATCAAATACGATTTTTTATTGTGGAGATCTTTTTCCAACCACTTCGCATATACCCCTTCCTTACATTATGGGATATGATTTACAGCCATTGGTGACCATTGTAGAAAAAGAGAAATTTTTAGCTAAAGCCGTTGACGAAAATTGGAGGTTGTTTTTTGCACATGATCCCGAAAATGCACTAGCAACAGTTGTACGTACCGAAAAAGGGTTTAAAATAAACAAAGACTCCTTGATTCAATAAAATGAAGATTACGAATAACATAGTTATTGAAAAAGCGAAATCATTGGGGTTCGATTTGGTAGGATTCGCGAAAGCAGAAAAATTAGAAGAAGAAATATTAAAACTTGAAAGTTGGCTCCAACGGGGATATAATGCAGGTATGACTTATATGGAGCATAATTTGAATAAACGAAAAGACGTAAATGAAATATTATCCGGAGCAAAAAGCATTATCACTTTGGCTGTGAATTACTATACTGATGAAAAGTGTTCCGGTGATCCAAAAAATGGAAAAATATCAAGATATGCTTGGGGAACCGATTACCATTTAATTATTTGGGATAAACTTTCCAAACTCGAAACTCAATTGCATGAAATTGACCCGGATTTCTATTCTAAATCTTATGTTGATACAGGCCCGGTTATGGATAAGGTTTGGGCTGTAAAATCCGGGCTTGGCTGGATGGGTAAGCATTCAAATATAATTAACAGAGAATTAGGTAGCTGGTTATTTCTTTCTTCAATAATCACTAATTATGAATTTGGATATTCAAACCCTGTCCCGGATTTTTGCGGCTCTTGTACTGCATGTATCGATGTATGCCCCACGAATTCTATTGTGAGTGAATATGTAGTAGATGCTAATAAATGCATTTCTTATTTAACAATTGAAAATAAAGAAGAAATCCCGGCAGTGTTTTCAGAAAAATTTGAAAATTGGATTTTCGGTTGCGATATATGTCAAGATGTTTGTCCCTGGAATATTAAGTTTTCAGAGTTGACTGATATTAAAGAGTTTTATCCCGGTACGGGGAATACTGAAATTAGTCTAAAAGAAGTTTTCACAATGGATGAGGAAACATTCAAAAAGAAATATAAGTTAAGCCCGATTAAACGAACAAAACTACAAGGATTAAAGCGAAATGCTAAATTTTTACAAGCGAATTTATTAATGGAAGAGAAATGAAATTTCTTTTTAAAATCAACTTATCAACCGATTAGAAATTACCGGAATTTATATGAATATTCTAATTACAAGCTTAAATTAAATCATTAGTTGAACAAAAGGAACACATTGAAAGTAAAAAATTTGAACCTTAGAGAAGGGAGTTGAATCTAATACGATTAAATGGAGAATCGTTGATGATGTGCGATTGAAAATTATCTGATACACAAGTAATAATTCTTCATCGTATCGTTTCTTAGAATGATAATACAAATTACTGTTTTGCAATATTGCCGATTAAGTAACTTTTTAATTAAACAATATTAGAAATACTATATAATAGGAGGATAAATGGAAGATAATCATTTTAAAGTTGTAATTATAGGTTCAGGACCGGCAGGTTTCACGGCTGCTCTTTATACCGCTAGAGCAAATCTTAATCCGGCTATGCTTGAAGGAATGCAGCCCGGCGGACAATTAACCATCACAACAGAAGTAGAGAATTACCCGGGTTTCGAAAATGGTATTATGGGACCTGAATTAATGGATATTATGCGTAAACAATCGCAAAGATTCGGTGCTAAATCATTTTTTAAGGAAATAACGGAAGTAGATTTTTCTAAAAGACCATTTATACTAAAATCTTATGACGAAACTTATAAAGCGGATGCAGTGATAATTGCTACCGGAGCTTCGGCGAGATTATTAGGATTAAAAAGTGAAGCGGAATATATGGGTTATGGAGTATCTGCATGTGCTACATGTGACGGATTTTTCTTTAAAGATCAAAAAGTGTTGGTTGTAGGTGGCGGCGACACTGCGATGGAGGAAGCAAATTTTCTTACAAAATTTGCTTCTGAAGTAACTATTATCCATCGTCGTAATGAATTTCGCGCCTCTAAAATTATGCTCGATAGGGCAAAGAATAATCCTAAAATTAAATTTCTTACAAGCAAAGTAGTGAAGAAAGTTTTAGGAAAGGAAAAAAATGGTCATAAGGTTATGACAGGCGCGCTTATTGAAGATACCAAGAACGGTTCGGAGTTGAAAGTTGAGGCTGACGGATTATTTATTGCAATCGGTCATAAACCGAATACTGAAATTTTCAAGGATTTTTTGGATATGGATGGAACAGGTTACCTGAAAGTGAAACCCGGCTCTACTTATACGAATATTCCCGGTGTTTTTGCCGCCGGTGACGTTGCCGATAAGTCTTATAGGCAAGCTGTAACCGCTGCCGGCTCAGGCTGTATGGCGGCAATCGACGCTGAAAGGTGGCTGGAGGCTAATGAGTAATCTATCGAAATATTTATGTTAGAGGAACTAATCATGAGTTTAGTCCAAAAAGGTCAAGTACAATAAAAACGCAATTTTTTAAGTGACACTTTTTATCAAAAATTAAAGACAAATGCAATAGATGTCATCTATAAAAGAAAAATATCAACCAAAATTTTTATATTTTTAATTTATACCTTTTCGGAGCAGATTCATTATTATAATTAAAAATTTAATGATAAATATTGTATTATGATTAAAATATTGCTTGAAAATATTAGCATGTAACGATGACGGAATAAGCTCACCGAAAATCTTTCGGGGGTGGAATAGAATAATTTATGTATAATAGATTTAAACTTATTATTCCATCCCCTAAACACTCTATGAGTTGTAATTCGATAACTTATTTTATTCCATTCCCTTAACTTATTAAAAACAGATAAGTCAGCCTAAGAATATTTTGTTATTATAACCTTTTAGCAAAAATACTTTTTAATGAATGAAATTCAACTAATAAATTGTCTTTACGGATATTGTAACTTTCACTAATATTTGGAGACTGAAAGCCAAACTATTGGTCTTTTTGATCAACTCTATCTGATTTTATTAATCCAAATTGATCTCTTTTCTATATTTCGCAAGTATACTTTACAAATAGACGTCTAAATGTAAAATCTATTTGCATATTTTATAAATTATTTTTATTGAAAATGAAAATAGGATAAATTTTTATTTGTAGTTAACAATTATTTTGTTAATTTATTTATTATAATTAGAAATTTAACGGTAAATATTATATTATGATTAAAAGATTACTTGAAGATAATATAGAAAAAACTCTTTTTAAGGGTAAAACAATAATATTGTATGGAGCAAGGCAAGTTGGTAAAACAACTTTGGTGCAGAATATTTCAAGCAACTATGGCAAAAACGGACGTTATCTTAACTGTGAAATATTTTCTATTGAGCAAAACTTAACAATAGCCGAACCCGAAAAACTAAAAGCTTTTTTTGGTGATTACAAACTTATTATTTTGGATGAAGCACAAAATCTACCAAATACAGGAAGAATTTTAAAGGTTATTACGGATTCACTTAAAGATATACAGATAATAGCGACCGGTTCATCAAGTTTTGACCTCGCAAATAAAACCGCAGAACCTATGACGGGACGAATTGTTACATACACTCTCTTTCCGCTTTCAGTATTGGAAATTAAAAAGAATAGTGATTGGTTAAGTGTTGATGCACAGTTAGAAAAATTACTGCGCTTCGGCTCATATCCTGAAATATTTACTTCGAA
>CAJXGP010000231.1 GCA_913053915.1 uncultured Ignavibacteriales bacterium
CAGGATACATGTGTATTTACAATAAGCATTATGATCAATAAAAGCCTTTGAATGACTTTAGGGGGTTGGATGGAACAACTTATCCCACCCCCTAAATATTTAATAATTGTATAACGTTATAAAGGATTCATACCGAAGTCCGACTATCGCAGAAATTTTAGGGGTGTAATTAATTTCACAACTTCTCTCAGACATTTCAGAATTATAAATGATATTTTAGAAACAAATTTGCATTTATATCCGGTATTTCTCCATAGTTCTTACTCTTTATTTAAAATGAAAATAATTAAATGATTAAGTTTGACGGCAATGGTACTTCCCTTACCGGGACTAACGGATCACTTCCGATAAATGGAAATGATGAAATCACTCTGAGTCTTGCTATGTTTTTCGGAAAAGAGTGCGAATGATTAGTACGCAGTAAAGCAACATACCGGAATGTCTTTTGAAATTTGGGATGCTAAAAACATATTGCTGAGGGTCTCTTCAGAGGATTAGAAGGGGATATTCGTGTAAAAGATGATACAATAATTGTAACATATTATAATGTGCCGAATTCCGGACTGATAAAACATTCATGACAAACAAGTTTGACACAAAAGGGAATGATTATTAACTTAAGTATAATTAAATGGCGATTCTTACCGGAGGTTGAAATATCTCATTTAACGATGAGAAACCTCACAGATGAAACCACCTTAACAGCTAAGCACAAAAGAATATAGCCTTAAGGCATGAACATGAAATTTTAATTTTCTCAGCTAATTTTGTTCTTTAATAATCATCCCCATGCAAATTGGGTAAGGAGTTTTGTCCGCTTACAGTAAAAAAAGCTAATTACTACCATAAATTTGGATTGTTTTTAAGGTTTTGACAACAACATATAAACACATAAAGATTATTTTCATATTTTAGAATTATGAATGTTAACAACATTAATTCTTTTTTGACAAAAAATAATTTTTGAGCAAACTCATTACTAATGATGAAAAAAGTAATTTAGAACAGGTTGGAAAATAAATATTTGAATTACTGAGGGAAAATACTTACTCGAATATAAATACTTTTATGAATTTAGTTTGTAAATAAAAAAAGGAAGAAGAATTGAATCCTCCGATTTGGTCGCCTTCAAGAGAACGGATTGACAATTCAAATATGGCTCATTTCATGAGCTATATCGAAAAATTAACAGGTAGAAAGATGTCTACCTACAATGATTTGTATGATTGGTCCGTGACTGATATTGAAAAATTTTGGAAATCAATTTGGGATATATCGGGAATAATCAATTCAAAAGGATATGATAAGATATTAACCGGTAATAAAATGTTCGGCGCTAAATGGTTCGTGGGAGCTAAACTTAATTTCGCCGAAAATTTATTAAAATATAATGATTCAAATACGGCAATAATTAGCTCACGAGAAGATGCACCACAAGTTAAATTAACATATTCGGAACTATACGAATTTGTTTCGAATGTGGCTGAAAGTTTGAAAATTTTAGGTGTTCGGAAAGGGGACAGAGTTGCGGGATTTATAACAAATATACCGGAAACAATTATTTCTATGCTTGCAACTACATCGATCGGAGCAATCTGGTCTTCTTGCTCCCCGGATTTCGGATTAAAAGGCGTACTTGACAGATTCGGTCAAATTCAACCTAAAATCCTTTTTGCTGTTGAAGAATATCAATATAACGGCAAAAAGATTGATTGTAGAGAAAAAATTAAACGGATTAAAGCGAATATTCCTGGAATAGAAAAAGTAATTCTTATACCGAAATTTTTTAATTTTGGTGGAAAAAAAGTGCCGGTTAATCCCATAAATAAATCGGCAAATTACTTATATTTTAGTCAATTACTGAATGTTACTTCAGGTAAAATCAAATTTGAGCAATTACCATTCAATCATCCTATATATATAATGTATTCCTCCGGTACTACCGGTGCACCGAAATGTATTGTACATAGCGCAGGCGGTACCTTGCTCCAACATTTTAAAGAGCTTTCACTTCATACCAATCTAAAGAGGCATGATATAATTACTTATTATACTACATGCGGTTGGATGATGTGGAATTGGCTGGTAAGTTCTTTAAGTATCGGAGCAACAATCTTTTTATATGATGGAAACCCCGCCTATCCGAATTTAAATATTATATGGAGGTTGATTGAAGACAATAAGATAACCGTCTTTGGTACAAGTCCCAAATATTTATCGGCTTGCCAAAAAGCGGATCTCATTCCCAAAAGAGATTACTTATTATTTTCCTTACATACAATATTATCAACCGGTTCACCCCTTTCTGTAGAAAATTTTCAATATGTTTATGATAAAGTTAAAAGTGATGTTCAATTATCCTCAATTTCCGGTGGTACTGATATAATTTCCTGCTTTATGCTAGGTAATCCTATTCTTCCGGTTTATCCGGGCGAAATTCAATGTCGTGGTCTAGGAATGAAAGTTGAAGCATTCGACCCTCAAGGTAATTCAAAATTGAATGAAAAAGGCGAACTAGTATGCACAAAACCTTTTCCTTCCATGCCGGTTTATTTCTGGAATGATCCTGAAAATAAAAAGTATCTTTCCGCTTATTTTAAATATTATCCTAATATTTGGAGACACGGCGATTATATTAAAATTACGGAAAACGGCGGTATCGTAGTGTATGGGAGATCCGATGCTACATTAAATCCAAAAGGTGTAAGAATTGGAACGGCTGAAATTTACCGGATAGTCGATGCTATGGATGAAGTTATTGACAGTGTTGTTGTCGGTGAAAAATGGAACAATGATATTAGAATCATTCTCTTTGTTGTGCTTAAAAAGAGTATTATTTTAAATGATAATTTGATCGGTAGAATAAAGGCAACCATTAGAAATTCTGCTACTCCGCGGCATGTTCCTTATAAAATATTCCAAATATCCGAAGTACCGCGAACGATAAGCGGTAAAAAGGTGGAAATTGCCGTTTCAAAAATCATTAATGGAGATAATATAGATAATAAAGATGCATTATCTAATCCTCGTTCGTTGGAGCAATTCAATGAGATTTTACCTCTATTATCTAAATAATTTTGTTCTTCAAAACTATTAATTAAATTTAAGTACGGAATCTCGAAGGATATTTTATGAATTTTATCAGGCAAATTAATAATGAAATAGTTATTGAATATGTTAATATCAACAGGGCTACAATGAGCGAAGCTGATGAATTCAAAAATATACTTCTTAAAGATATAATGAAGGCTTTCGCAAAATAGTAGTAGACCTTAAAAATTGCCAATTTATGGACTCTACTTTTCTAGGCGCTATCATTATTGCATTTAAACAACTTGCAAGATTGGACGGCACTTTAAAAATTGCCAATGCGCATTCCGATACTAAAATTATTCTGAAATCGACAGGGACTTCAAGGATTTTCAGTGTGTACAATTCACAAGCCGATGCATTAAACAGCTTTAAAAACTAATTGATAAAATATATATACACTGATTATTTAATTAGTTCATATTCACAAACGACAGCATTTATAATGTTGTCTATTCCTGTAGTTAACGTCGGAATATATACTGTTATAATTAACCACATACCACAAAACCGTCTATCCAGCCCTTTCCGTTTTGCCATTTAGAATAGCTCACGACAAAACAGCAGATAAAATTCTTACAATTAAATAGTTATACATATTGCCGGAAAAAAATATTCTAAAAATCCGAAAATAAATAGCCACAAAAAATTAGGAAAATATAATAATTATTTATGAGAAATATCTCGTCAAAATAAAATATTTCAAATAGTATATTTCAATTTTATAAGAAATTGTTTTGTATAAAAACTTTTAATAAAATGTTTTTTATTTCGGATCATTCTCATAATAAAATTACTTTCGATTAACGAAAAATATTGGCAACATTTACTCGAATAAAGCATCTATTATAAAAAGAAATATTAATGTGAAAAAATCCTCAGAAAAAATTATTGAATTTACTATTGTATATAATCGCTATAAAAAGCGGTTGTTAAATTACGTTTTGAGTTTAACAGGCAACAAAATGCATTCAGAGGATATTTTACAAAACGTTTTTTTAAAATATTTCGACAATATGGATTCTTTGCATGATAAATCTAAATCGCATATATGGTTGTTTAAAACCGCTCGGAACGAAATTTACGGATACTTTCGAAGTAAAAGATCGAAAGCAGATCAATTTAATACTCAAAATATTGACGAAATAATTGAGCCGGTTGAAGGAAAAGATTTATATACCGAATATGAATTACGCGAAATTAAAGAAATAATAATGAAAGAATTATCGGAGATGAATATTGAACAGCGCGAGCCTTATCTGCTTAAAGAATATGGCGGTTTAACTTACCGTGAAATTTCATTTATTATTGGAATAGAAGAAAAAACCGTCAAAAGCAGGTTATATAAAGTTAGACAAAAATTAATAAAAAAAATTTCAAAAATAGTTTGAGGTTATTATGTTATCGGAAAAAATCATAGAGCTTATTAACCGATATTTTGATAATGAAACAAGTAAGGAAGAAGATATGTATCTTTTCAATCGGTTGTCATCTAATGAAGAAGGAAGAGAATACTTTAAATCTATGACGCTACTTCGTGAAACAACAAAACAATCCGAAGTTGAAGTTCCGCAGAATTTAGAAGAACAAATATTAAATTCTATTGTTTCAAAACAGCGTAGTGTCAAGTCATATTTGTAATGTTGTATAACTTTTGAACTCACCCCAAACCC
>CAJXGP010000232.1 GCA_913053915.1 uncultured Ignavibacteriales bacterium
TATCTTAGCAGAATGTTCAAGATAGTCCGCTCTGTCGATATTAGAAATCTGAACATCACCATTTTGATCTTTTTGAATTATCCGGTAATATAAAGTTCCTGAAAGATTTGGTACATCAAAATATTGGTAATAGTTATCTTTTCCTTCTTTTAATGTTTTGATATTTTTTATAGTAACCCAGTTGGAGTTATCCGTATTTATTTGTGGAGTTCGTTCAATAGCATAAGTATAATTATTGAATTCATTAGTTGTACGCCAAAAAATTTTAACCGAATCGCCGGTTACTTTAGTTTTGAAATCAGTTATTTGAGAAATATATGTGCCGGAGTTAAAAACTTTCTGAGCGTAGACGGCATATTTATTGTTCCGTTTATTCAAAAAAAGGGCAATACCTCCGCCTTTTAAATCTGAGACAATAGACAGATAACTTTTCAGAGTATTATAATTTGAAGCAACGGCAACTCCGGTTGATTTCCACAACTTTTCGCCTTGGGAATTTATCTTTTGCACATAAATATTAGCGAGAACCGAATCAACCCGACGTCCAATCCATGCAATAATAACGTTATTATTAGCGTCGTTCACAATTTTTTGTCCAAATTGACTTCCGTTTATTTCAGCCACCGGTATTCCACCGGCTTTCCACATCGGATTACCGTTGAAATTATACTTTTGAATAAAAACTTTTTTATTATCATTTAATCCGTTCGTCCAACTTAAAATTATAGTTGAATCATCAAAAACAGCTTGAGGATTGAATTGATTTCCTTTCCGGCGTGTTACAATTTTGCCTCCTTTTGTCCACATGGTTTTCCCATTCGCATTTATCAATTGATGATATATATGTTTCGTATCTAATTGAGTTTGCCATGAAACGTATATATATCCTGCTCCGGTTCCTTCTGCAGTATATGTGATTATATTTTGGTGATTATCTGAAACACTTAAGGGATATTTACCCCAAAGAATATGACCTTTATTATCGATATGCCGAGCAAATATCGATGTCGACTTGCCTTGTATTTCCAGCCATAACACATAAGCACCTCCTTTGTTATCGGTAATAACGGCTGTTTTATTAACAGGATATTTTGAAGAATAGACCGTTGAACTATCTGCATTAAACAGCAAATCTCCATTAGTATTAAGCTTTTGAACTTTTACTAAGTAATTGCCTGTAATATTTGGTTTCTTGGCAACGTATGAAATAAAAGTATTTCCGTTAGAACCGTAACTTACATCGTAATTGCTGAATAAGTTATTTGTTTTTGTAATTTGAATTCCTTCATTTGACCACAGCAGCGTACCGTTATTGTTTACTTTTTGTACAACGAGTTCACCGGATTTTGATTTTGAAAAATCTTTCCAAAGAATTACTGCTTTATCAGATTGAGAAAGTGCAGCTACGGGATTTACTTCCTTTCCTTTTAAGTTACAAACTTTTTTCTCATTTCCATCAAAACTTGTCTTTCCTTTATCATTGATATGCATAAAATAAACGATATTTTTCCCGTTTCTTTTATGATCCTGCCAAATTAAAAAAGCACCGCCTTCGCTATCGGTAATTGCCGAAATATTAACCGGTTTTAACAAATCATGAACTACTTCCGTATTTATCGAAGGATTATTTACCCATTGAGCAAATAGCCCGGAGTTAAAAAAAATGATACCGATACCAAAAAATATTAAAGCTTTCTTTTTGAAAAAATTTTGAAATATCAATAAAAGCAAAATCCGAAAGTTATTGGGAAACAAAGTCTAAATCCTCGTTAAATCTGACACTGACAAGTTTTGAAATACCCTCGTCCTGCATAGTAACACCGTATAAAGTATCGGCGGCTTCCATAGTCCTTTTATTATGTGTAACTACAATAAACTGAGTGCTGTTGCTAAAATCCTTTATTATTTTAGAGAAACGATCTATATTAGCATCATCAAGAGCTGCGTCAACCTCATCAAGAATACAGAATGGACTGGGTTTAACTAAATAAATAGCAAACAACAATGCGATTGCAGTTAAAGTTTTTTCACCACCTGAAAGGAGCTCAATTGAAGTTGGTCTTTTACCTTTGGGTTTTCCTACTATTTCGACTTTAGCCTCAAGCGGATCGACTCCTTCTTCTAATTTTAAATCGGCTTCATCACCGGGATTAAATAAACCCCGGAAAATATTAGTAAAATTTTCACGTATTTTTTCGAAAGTTTCTATAAACTGTTTTTGTGCCGTTATATTAATTTCGTTTATGGTTTTCAAAATATCTTTTTCAGATTCAAGCAAATCATTACGTTGATTGGTTAAAAATGCCAGTCTCTCTTTTTCTTCTTCAAATTCAGAATAGGCAAGCAGATTAATAGGTCCTAAATTTTTTACTTGTTGTTTTAATATATGAACTTCATCAGTCCTTCCCTTAAAATCGAAAATATCGAGATCATCAAAAGATTTTAACTCAATATTAAATGAATAATTTTCGTGAATACTTTCTATTAAATTTGAAATTTTAATCCCAAGTTCCCTCAAGGACATATCGAAATTGTGAATTTCATCCGAGAGTAATTCTCTATCTTGTCGTAAAGTATTTTGTTTATTTTCTATCTCGGTAATTTGGAAACGAATATTATTGAATTTTAAATCAATATCATTTTCTTCTTTTTGCAGAGCAGCTTTTCCCTGTTCAAGCTGTTCATATTCAATCTGTTTTTCTTCGATAATATTTCTTAATGAATCTATTTCTTCGTTTGAAGAAGTGATATCATATTTACGTTTAGATATTGATTTTTTGATCATCATAATAGATTCTTCAGCGCGTTTTATAGCATTTTCAGCATTCTTCTTTTCCCCCTTTAATCTTTCAATTTCAAGATTCAGATTATTTTGATTCGACATCAATGTATTAAATTCAAGTTCGAATTTATTGAATTCATTTTCAAGTATTTCTCTTTTCCCGTCAATTTTTAATTTTTCATCTTTTTTGATTTCCAAAGAAGTTCTCAACTCATTAATTTGAGTATCCAGCCTATTCGATTCGACAGCAAGATTATGGACTTCACTTCTGGCTTTTTCTATATCATCGGAAGCTTTCTTCTCCTCAAATTCCAATTGGGCAATTTGTTTTTCAACATTTGCCAGATCATTAACAAGTAACCTGCCTCGTTCCGAAAGAACTTTAAGATTGATATTATTTATTTTTTCCTCTACAGCTCCGATTTCATTTTTTAGTTTTTGAAGTTCTTCTTCTCTTTTAGGAAATTCATTTTTTAATTCTTCCAATAATTGTTTCCTTCCGAATAGTGAATCGTTCAATTTTGGTTCTGAGCCGCCAACCACATTTCCGGTGTTATCTATATAATCTCCATCAAGTGTTGCAAAATTAAACTTCGGATATTTTTGTGATAAAGATATGGCATTATCGAGAGAATCAACTATGGCAGTTTGAAAAAGCATTTTTTCAAAAAACGGTTTCCATTTATTTTCGGTTTGTATAAATTCAGTAGCCCATCCGATAAAACCATTTTCCTTTTGTAATTTTGTAATTTTTTTATTTAATAGAAATTGTTCAATTTGGTCTATCAGGGTTTTTTTCTGAGTTGTTTTGTATGTTGTTATAAAAAACGAAGCTTTCCCACTCCGATTATTTTTTAAATATTCAATTCCGTTTTTCAAATCGTCTAATGATTCAACAAGGATATTATTCAAATAATTCTTAAGAGATATCTCAACGGCAAATCGAAATTTTTCTTTAGAATTACCGATATGAGCCACTAAAAAAGCATTTCCCGAGGACCATGCATTATTCTCAAGAAGAGCTTTTGCACCGTTGGAAACACCTTCAAGGTTATCAATCAAATCTTGAATGAAACCGATCTTATCTTTTATATTATTTATCAAACCTTTATCTTCAAGTTCTTTTTCTTTTAAGGAATTTAATTTCTTCTCTAATTCTTCTTTTTCTTTTTGTTTAAGCGTATATATATTTTCAGCTTCGCTTAGTTTATTTTCGGTTTCCGATTTTTCTTGATTTAATTCTTCAATAAAACCGACAGTCTTAGCAATATTATTAGTTAAAGTTTGAATCCGGTTGTTTAGTTTGGCGATTGCATTGTTTTTCGATTCGAGTAAATTTTGAAGATTTGAAAGTTCATTTTCTTTGTTTGTTATCTCTTTGAATTTATTTAAACTAATTCCGGATCGATTTTTAAGCTGGTTCCTTTTTTCTTCTAATTCAACGACGTAGTTGTCGAGCGTATTCCGGTTCTTTTGTTTTTCAGTTTCTTTTAAAGAAACACTTCGATTGAATTCATTAATAATAACATCATTTTCTCTAATAAAATCTTCCGTTTCCGTTAGTTGTAAATTTAATTCTTCAAGTTCTTGTCTAAATCTCTCAACGTTTTTTTCTAAAGAATTTTTACGTTCTTCCTTAACTGAAATATTCCGTTGAACGGTGAATATCTTTTCCGTGGAAGATGAAAGTTCGGCACGTTTATTTTCAAGTTCCTTTTCGATTCCGGTTAATTTTATTTTAACCGTTGAGCATCCGCTGCAATATGTCGGCGCTATCGGGGGAAAGTTGGTCCGACTGTGACAGGTTTTGCAGCACTTTTTCGGCCAGCCGCAGCACCTTCATGCCCGCCGCCGATAGCCAAAGTCCGTAGCTGCTCATTTGAGTCTCACTTCCTCACTCGTTACCGTGCCTCGTTGTGGCACTTGGCCTTGCGCGTCGGCCAATTCTGCAAAGTGCATGCCGACGGCTGCAACGGC
>CAJXGP010000233.1 GCA_913053915.1 uncultured Ignavibacteriales bacterium
AAGTAAGAGATTGATCGTATTGATTAAGTAAGTCTTTTGTATATATTTTCATATCCAAATCATTTAAAATATAGTATAAAATAAATATTAATCGGAATTTAAATTAATAATAAAAAAAGAATGTGATGATTAAAAAATTGTTATTAAAACAATTATCTTGCGCTCCGTCTAAAATAACATCAAAAACTCAGCGTCTTTTAATTAAAATCATAAAAATAACATTCAAAGTTTCAATTTTACTGAATTTATACTTGCTATAATAAAATTATGGACTTAATCTGATACACATTTTATAAACACTGAAATCATTATGGTTTTATAGTTTTAATAATTTCAAACTGATTAACTTCCAATTAATCTATCGACCTCATTCAATAGATCATTCATCTTTTGAGTTGTAGCTAAAACCGGAACCGGAGAGGTCATATCGACACCGGCAGATTTCAAAATGTTAAGAGAATAATCCGAACTACCTGCTTTTAGGAAATTGATATATTTTTCGACGGCTGGTTTTCCTTCGTTTTTTACCTTTTGTGTCAACACCTCCGAAGCGGCAAATCCTGTGGCATATTGATAGACATAAAAATTATAATAAAAATGTGGGATTCTTGCCCATGTATATTTCTCTTCTATATTAATTACCATTTCCGTTCCCCAATAACGCTGATAAATATTTTTATAAATTTCAGATAAAATATCAGGCGTTAAAGCGATACCTTTTTCCGTTTTATCATAAACCGTCATTTCATATTCAGCAAACATGGTTTGACGATAAAAGGTTGAAGTGATGTTATTTAAATATTTTTCCAATAAAAATAATTTATCATTTTTGGAATCGGATTTTTTTATCATTAGTTCCAAAAGTAACGATTCATTAAAGGTAGAGGCAACCTCAGCCAGAAAAATTGTATAGTCAGCATACAGATAAGGTTGCAATTTCCCGGTATAGTAAGAATGCATATTGTGCCCCATTTCATGAGCGAGCGTAAAGACATCGTTTATTAAATCAGCCCAATTTAACAGTACATACGGATGAACCCCATAGGTGGGACCCGAAGAATAAGCACCGTTTCTTTTAGCTTGAGTTTCGTAAACATCAATCCATCTGTTATCGAATGCTTCTTGCAATGAAAAAAGATAATTTTCCCCTAAAATTTTTAAAGCCTCTTTCACAATTTCTTTAGCTTCTTCATAAGGATATTTACGTTCCGACTTTGAGTGGAATAAGCTGACATAAACATCGTACGGATGAAGTTCATCGACTTTCAGTAATTTTTTCTTTAATGAAGCCCAACGATGGAGAGGCTCAAGATTTTTATTTACTGTATCAATTAAATTATTATAAACGGAGACCGGGATATTATTTCTATCTAAGGCTGCTTCACGTGCCGAATTATATCTTCTCGCTTTTGCAACAAAAATATTCGTTTTTAGATTTCCGTTGAACAGTGCAGTAAAGGTATTTATGTAATTTTTATATGAGGAAAGATAGCTTTTAAAAATTCTTTGTCTATATTCCCTGTCTTTTGAATACATACCTGCATAAAATCTGGCATGGGATGTCTCAATTTCATTACCATTTTCATCTTTCACTTTGGAAAATTTAATATCGGCATTGGTAAACATAGAATAAGCATCATAAGGGATCATATTTATTTCACCGGTTAGTGCAAGTATCTCTTCCTGCTCTTTTGATAAAGTATGCGTTTCAGCACGTAATAAGTCTTCAAAAAAATGTTGATATATTTTCAATTCATCCAATGAATCAATCATTTTTTGTAACTTCTCGGCAGGTATTGATAATAACTCCGGTCTTATGAATGAATCTGCAGCATTTACTTTAGTAACTAAGCCATTTATCCGGTCATTCAACGCTTGGTATTTTGGAACTCGCAGATCAGAATCTTTTGCAAGCATAGCATATAAATGAAGTTTTTCCAATTTAATATTCGTTTCATTGTCAAATTTTAAACATTCTAATAGATTATAAGCACTACTCGAAAGAGTTCCCTCAAATTCTTTATATTTATCAATTCTTTGTTCAACCCAATTAAAATCCTTTTCCCAAAGCTCTTCCGATTGGAAGATATGCGTCAGTTCCCATTTGTATTTTTTCTCTATTTCATCCCTTGGAGGTAATGAGGTTGATTTAGTACCGGAATAAAATTTATCACTTGGAAAAAAATCATCAATCATATTAATGTACTACTTCCTTATTGTTATGTCAGAGAAAATTTTTAAATTACCGGTAATATAACAAATGTCATATAAATTATAATCTCGTAAAGAAGATAAATTTACAAATAATCAATTTTTTCAAATGAAATCTTTTCTGCAATGATATCAAATGCAAATAACGGGTGTTCAAAGATGTTATTTTTATCACGAATTATTGGAAATAATGTTATATATTTGAAATTGTTCTTTCAAAAGGGCTTCCCCGACCTTTTGAAGCTAAAGAACTAAAGCCCTGTAGTTGCCCGATTACGGGGCTTATGTTTTTTAAAGAATCATGAATGTATAATTGCTCAAGACATATAGAGAAAAAACTTTACAGTACGAGAAAATAAATTATCGTAATTTATGAAAGTAAATTCTAATTGCTATCTAATTTTTTCAGTGTATTAATAGCACTTTTCAGTCTTCTTCTAACGATATCTCTTCTTTCATTTTTTAATATTCCTTCCAATTCTTTCAACTTGTTTGTACTTTCACCTTGACTCCAAATATTATAAGGCATTTCAGGAAATTCTTTGGTAGGATAGAAAAAATACAATCCTCTAAAAGGATATGCCGTATAATTAATGGATACTGTCAAATTTATACCTTTTTTCTAAACCTTATTTAAGTCAATAAACAAATTGTAATCGTCCTGTGAATATTTAAGGTTTATCCCATTAAGTTTAACAGAAGAAATTTTCATTGCTCCGGCATCGAGAATTAATTTTTTAAAATCATCTTTTAGCGGTTCAAATGTTAAATCTGCTTCACCTTTTATCTCTTCTTTTTCAAAATTGAACTGAAGAGTTAATCTTATATTTTTCTGGTCATAATCCCTGTTACTCATATTGATCACAGAGTCCGCTCTTGATTGGGAATAAAGCGAGATAGAGAATAATAATAAAATAATGATCAAAGTAAATTTGAAAATATAATTATTTTGAATGGACATTGGAGAACTCCCTTTATATAAAGTGTTAAACAAATTTATTTACTCTCCGGTTATATCAATTGCCTGCATATAAAATGAACTTCATAAAAAAAAATACTCCAACAAAAATATTCCGAATCGTAAATTAACAAATTCAATCAATTTCTTCCGTTACAGTTATTTTTTTACCTAAAAATTTGGTATCAAACTTGATCTTCAGACCAATGGATTCTTTTCAAGCATATTCAAAAATATTTTTCAAATGATTCGCTTTCATAATATATAATATAAGTATTTTCCCGGCAGAAGTGAATGGAATTTTTATTTTATAAAATTTGAAATCTTTATCTCTTCCTAAAATTTATATTAAACCACTATACTTAAGAATAAAAAGGCCCAACGTAATAGTCATCAGTGAACCAAGGGTTGTTATTAATAAAATATTTCCGGCTAATCTGCTGTTAACTCCCATAGCTTCTGCCATAATAAAACTAGCGATAGCAGTCGGACAGGCAAATAATATAAATAAAATCCCCAAATCATCTCCTCTAAAACCGGATAAATATGCACCGAAGGTTGCAGCAAAAGGAAAGATAATAAGTTTTAGAATTGCAGCCGATATAGTTGTTTTTAATTCGACTTTGATATCTTTAAAATTCAAGAATCCTCCAACGCCGATTAACGCCAACGGCAGTGCGAGAGCCGCCAAATAATTAATAGTTGTTTGGAATATTTGATTTATATGAATTTTGAAATACGAAAAAGGAAGAGCAATGATAACCGCTATAATCAAAGGATTTTTTAATATTTCGAGGAAAGTGCCGGAAACATTTAACTGCTTTTCTTTTCTTACAGGTACCGTCAATGCAACAACCGAAAAGACATTATAAAGAGGAATCATAAATGCAAGAACAATAGAAGCTTTTCCAAGCATCTCACTTCCAAAAACACTAGCAATAAGTGCCAATCCAATTATAGCGAAATTACTGCGAAAACTTCCTTGAATAAAAACAGCCCGGTTTTTCCCATCTTTTGTTAACGGAATTGAAATGAACCATACAAAAATATATGCAATAATTGTGGCCGCGTATGCATATAAAATAAGATTTAAATCGATAACTTTATTTAAATCTAATTTTGATATTTCAACAAATATTAATGCAGGAAGAGCAACTGAAAAAACAATTTTCGAGGAGAGAGAAACAAAATTATCGTTGATTATCCCTATCACTCTCAGGAAATAACCAATAGCAACTAGTAAAAATACCGGAGCTACTAGGTTGAAAGTAAAAATTAGATCTTGCATTTAAGAGTTAAATTGTTGAATAATCTATCTTGTAAAAATAAAATAAAATTCTTTAACAGAACAGTTATTTAATTTTTTGGAAGCGGTTAAATTTGGTGAAATTGAGTATTTCATTCTTTATTTAGATTTATTAAAATTCTTCCCGTCAGTTGCCCTTTTAATATCAAATCAATTTTTTGATTAATACCTGCCGGTGAACATTCGGATGAAATAAGATTAAGATTATTTAATTTCCAATCAGTTGACAGCTTTTGCCAAATCTTTTTCCTCAACTCAATCGAACAATGAGCCGAA
>CAJXGP010000234.1 GCA_913053915.1 uncultured Ignavibacteriales bacterium
CTCAGTTGTACAACTTAAATGATGCACCGTTTTTATTCCATGGAGCTAGCAAACGCACTATTCGGGATGTTGTCGAATATAAAAATAAAGCTATTTCTGAAAATTCAAACGTACCAAATGATCGTTTGTCCAAGCTGTTCATTCCGTTGGATTTGACTGATGATGAAATTGATCAGTTAGTGGATTTTCTGGCAAATGGTCTTCGAGATCCGTATTTGGATATGTATCGGCCTGAATTTATTCCTTCGGGATTGTGTTTTCCCAACAACGATGCACAGTCGATTGAGGACTTAGGATGCCAATAACTGCATTGTAGTCTAGTTCTAACTGACTTTATAAGATGTGGGAATATACCGTTTGTTATCATGACATTTTTATATTTGCACTTCACTCTAATCAAAAGTCATACGTATGATTAAGTTTTCAGCGGGGATGGACTAAAATTCAATTTTATTATCCATTTCAATCCTGGAAAGTAATTTCACACAATGTTTGTATATTCGCTCCGTTATCTTCATGGAATTGCATGGAGTTAATAGCAATTGTGATTATAAGTGTTTTTTAAAAAAAAGTGACCTACAAAAACTTAAAAAAATTTAAAGTATGAATGATTCGGAACTTACTTCGGACGAATTAGATGAGCTGCTTGAGGAAGCTTATGGGCATCTCAAACAGGGACGCTATCGGATGGCTCTTACAGCAGCTAAAACGGTTTATGATCTAAGACCTGCAGATTTTAATGCGGCAATTTGTTTCGCATGGGCATTATTGGAAAACGGCAATGCCGCTCAAGCGCTGGAACTGGCCAATTATGCCGTTCAAATATCAATGAACAATATTAACGCAAGATTATATCGAGGATTTCTTCTAATGCGAATGTCCATATTCGAAGGTGCCGTTTCAGACCTTGATTGGGCTATTTCTCAAAAACCGGATTTACTTTCATGGGCTCATCTTAATAAAGCAAGAGCTTTGGGCGGTTTAGGAAGATTTTTTGAAGGACTTGAAGAAATTGAAATCGCCATTAATATTAATAAGGGCTTTTCTGAGAATCTGTCCAAGGTTCGCGAATTCTTCCGAATTGCATTGGGTTCCGATCAAGGCTTTCTTAATGGGATTTTAACAAAAAAGAAATCTTTGCTTTTGGAAAGCCGGAAAGCTTTTAAAATTAAAGAATATTGGTTTTCATTATGGGCAGCTCGTCAGGTTCTAGACCGGCACGCCTCGAGCTATGAACAAACAGAAGCTCATTTACTTGAACTTGAATCGCTTGTTGCAATGTTTAAATTGCGTGATGCTTACAATAAAGCACAAACTCTTAAAAATGAATTAGAAAATAATGAAAGTTTCTTAAGAATTTATAATCGTTTAAAGAATATCTATCATGATAAAAGCGACTCCTCCACCATAAAGAAAAGTGTTTATGCAACACCTTTACGAACTGATTTAGAAAAGTTTGAAAACAAATTATTCAACGTTTTTTATGTCAGGTCTTTCGATTTGATGGAAAATCTTAATACCGGAAAAAGAACTTATTTATTAGAATTTAACGAAGATACCGTAAGATTTATTGCCGTAGAAGTTGTAATTGACAACCCCTTTTATGGAAATAAAAATATGGACATAGACGGAACTGCAGTCTGGTATCTTAATAATGAAGAGGTAGGAAGACACGAATTTAGTCTGAAAATCAAAAAAGATTGGCAATCGGTCGAATTTGTTCAAAGCTGGGGAGCTGAATTACCGGGATTCTGGAATAGCGGCCAGGGACGTGTAGAAATTTTCTACGATTTTAATATCATTTGTGCAAGATGGTTCATTATCGGAAATTCTAATGTTGTAAATTTTGAAGAAGTAGATAAAGATGTGGAGGGCAATACACAACTCGAAAAACCGGCTACGGAACAACCTCATGAAGTAGAAATTTCTTCTCACAAACCTCAAGAATCTAAATCATTAGAGGAATTATTAAAAGAACTTGATTATTTCGTAGGACTAGACAGCGTAAAACAATCGATGAGAGATTTCATCGATTATTTAAAATTTATAAATGAACGTAAAAAACATGGATTGAAAACCCAGGAATCTTTATCTATTCACCCGGTATTTTTAGGAAATCCCGGCACGGGAAAAACTACTGTTGCACGTCTTCTCGGAAAAATATTTAAAGCTATGGGTTTATTGGAGAATGGTCATGTTATCGAAGTAGATAGAGCCGGTCTGGTGGGGCAATATATAGGTGAAACGGCACAAAAGACAGAGAAAGTGATTGAAGCTGCAAAAGGTGGTGTCCTTTTTATCGATGAAGCTTATACATTAATAAAAGAAGGTAATCAACAGGATTTCGGGCGAGAGGCTGTCGACGTTCTTATCAAAAAGATAGAAGATTCCGCCGGTGATTTTATAGTAATTGTTGCCGGATATCCGGATGAAATGAATTCATTTATAAATTCTAATCCGGGAATGAAATCGAGATTTACAAATTATTTTAAATTCGAAGATTATACTCCTGAGCAGCTCATTGAAATATTTAAAAAATTTGCAGAAAAAGAAGATTATAAAGTTACCGGTGAAGCAATAGAAATATTGAAAAAAGAATTTACCGATCTTTACAGAAAACGTGATAAAACGTTCGGCAATGCCAGGCTAATTCGTAATTGTTTTAATGAAGCTAAGATAAATTTAAGTAAACGTTTTTTGAAATTGGATAAACCGGAACAAACGAAAAAAGTTATGACAACAATTTGCCTTAAGGATATAAAACAGTTCTTTTCGCATGGAATTGCCAAAATGGTAACTATTGGTATTGACGAAGATCATTTAAGAAAAGCTTTAGGTAAATTGAATAACCTCACCGGGTTAGCGACCGTAAAAAAAGAGATAAACAATTTAGTAAAACTAGCAAAATTCTATCATGAACAAGGTGCAAATTTACAGGACAAATTTAATTCGCACTTTGTTTTCCTAGGTAATCCAGGTACAGGGAAAACAACCGTTGCAAGGTTATTTAGTGAAATTTATTATGCTTTGGGTATCTTACCGAAAGGACATCTCGTTGAAGTGGATCGGCAAGGCTTGGTTTCCGGTTTTGTAGGACAAACAGCGGAGAAAACCCAGAAAATAATAAATGAAGCTATCGGGGGTACTCTTTTTATTGATGAAGCGTATGCATTGATAAAGAAAAATGATAATGGCCAAGATTTTGGTAAAGAAGCCGTAGAATCTTTGTTAAAAAGAATGGAAGATGATAGAGGAAAATTTATAGTTATTGCTGCAGGATATACAGATGAAATGAACTCATTTTTGGAAAGTAACCCCGGACTAAGCTCAAGATTTACAAAAAAAATAATTTTTGAGGATTATTCTCCCGGTGAATTAATGGAGATTACAAATAATCTATTGAGCAATAAAAGATTGACTCTTCATGAAGACACGGTAGAACCACTTCGAAAATATTTTAACCGGTTATATAGAAAGCGTGATAAAACTTTTGGTAATGCCAGATTAGTACGGGATTTAGTTGAAACTGCTTGCAACAATCAGCTATTACGAATAGCCGATATTCCGGCGGAAGAAAGACATGAAGAGACATTAAAGTTAATTCAGCTTGAAGATATCAAAGGAATTATCGGCAGTGAAAGTGAAAAAAAAGTAGTTAAAGTTGAAGGCGATCCTGAATTATTGGAACAATACTTAAAAGAACTTTCTGAACTTGCTGGACTGGAGGAAGTAAAAAAATCAGTTAACAAGTTGGTTAGCAGCTTAAAAGTTGCTAAATTAAGAAAACAGAGAGGACTAAAAGTAATACCGCAAAATTTACATTCAGTGTTCATGGGTAATCCAGGTACCGGGAAAACAACTGTTGCCCGTTTGTTGAGTAAAATTTATAAAGAGCTGGGGGTTTTAGAGAAAGGCCATCTAATTGAAGTTGATAGAACCGGTTTGGTAGCAGGATATCAAGGACAAACAAGTTTAAAAACAGACGAAGTTATCAAAAAAGCATTGGGTGGTACATTATTCATTGACGAAGCTTATACTCTTTCAAGAAGCCCGGGCGATTTCGGACAGGAGGCTATTGATACACTGATTAAAAGAATGGAAGACTATCAGAAAGAACTGGTAATAATTGTTGCCGGTTATCCTAACGAAATGAAGGAGTTTATTAATTCCAATCCGGGATTAAAATCGCGATTTACTAATTATTTTAAATTCGAAGATTACACACCGAGACAACTGCTTGAAGTTGCTTTAGTCATAAGTGAAAAAAACGGCTATCAACTGGACGAAGGTGCTTGGCAATTATTATTAGATAAACTCACTACCCTATACAATAAACGGGATAAGAATTTCGGGAATGCTAGAACAGTTAAAAATATTCTTTATAAGGCAATAAGCAATCAGGAGGAGCGGATTCTAACTATTTCAAACCCAAATAATAAGGATTTAACCACAATAACTTTTGAGGATTTTGGTAAAATCAATTTAAACGAATTTTAATTTGTCCCGGAAGAATTCTCTCTGTGTAAAAAAGCTCTACATTTTCATTTTTCATATTTATCAAGTCGGGTAAATACTAAATGCTGGCAGTACATAATCTTGTTAAAAAATTCGGTTCATTTACCGCAGTTAATAATATCTCATTTGTAGTTAAACCGGGAGAACTATATGGTTTTCTGGGACCAAATGGTGCGGGCAAAACCACGCTCATCCATCAGCTGTCGGGTTTTTTAGCACCAGACAGCGGT
>CAJXGP010000235.1 GCA_913053915.1 uncultured Ignavibacteriales bacterium
TGAAACTACGTAAACCGGCTTCAACATGACCTAGTTTAATATGAAGTTTTTTAGCAGAAACAGCACCTGCTAATGTTGAATTAGTATCTCCATAAACAAGAACAAGATCCGGTTTTTCATCTAACAGCACTATTTCAATTTTTTCCATCATCTGTCCGGTCATTGCTCCATGGCTCATTCCGTTGATATCCAGATTATAATCAGGCTTTGGTATCTGCATCTCTTCGAAAAATATCTCCGACATATTTTGATCAAAATGTTGACCTGTATGTATTATCATTTCCCGTAAATTTTCATGCTTACGTATTTCCCTGCTCAATGATGCAGCTTTTATAAATTGAGGTCGGGCACCTACTACTGAAATTATTTTCATTATCGTTTGAACAATTATTTATATATAGCTTAATTAATTACTTTTGAGTTGAAACTAAAAAGTTATTCTCCTGAAATTCGCTCTTTTTAAATAAATTTAATAATGGAGAATATAAATATTTTTTCCTGCGTTAACTCTAAAAGATAATTTTCAAATTGTAAATATTAACAAATATTAAAACGGTTCTACAAGAAAAATATCTTTTAAGAAGCGATTCATAAATTATGAATAAATTTGAAATAAAGAAGAACAAATTAATAGATATATAATTTTTACTTCTTTATAAACGAGTATTCTTCACCGTTATCTGAGATGTAGAATATTTTATAACCTTTTAAGTTCAACTTATTAATAATATTCTTTGTTTTATTTGCACCTATTTTATCATATCGATGGTGGAATTCAACGACAATCTGCCCAATATAATTTTCAGATTCCAGAATATCATCCAACACTTCATATTCTTTCCCTTCAATATCCATTTTCAATAGATCAATCTTCCCGTGGTTTAATTTTTTCATAATGGTCCCCAGCTTGTAAACTTGCCCTTCGATATATTTCGCATTTGAATTCTGAATATTGTTTATGGAAAATGAAACATGTGCATCAACTAACGGCGGATAGAATTTTTCAATTTTATCTTCATTTGATATTCCCCACGGATTAAAGATAAAACTTTCCGGAATCGATGGATTCTTTTCTACCCACTCGATTGAGCGAGGAGTAGGGTCAAAAGCATATACCTTTAGACGGTACATTTTAATTAATCCTACATCGAAGGAAATGTCGTCTCCAACTCCAAAGGAATAGACAATGCTTTCGTTATTCAATAAATTTATTGCTATTGCAAAAGAAGCATCTTTATTCCCAATTTTGTCATATTGAATCTTTAATTGTCTTTTACGAATTAAATCTTTGTTAAGAAAAACATCTTTAATTCTTTTAACAAACATCACCAACTTCATAATCAATTAACCTTTATTAAATTTTATTGATAAAATATACCCGGAAAGGTCATTCTCAAGTTTTCAAATTACAAATATTAACAAAGGTCAGAGCTTTTTCACAAGGGAAATGCCTTTTTAAAAGGATACTTATCAATTAATTTATTATTTACAATTTATAAATTGTATCCTATTTGTCGGAATATTATTATTTAAAAACTTTAAGCTGATATTTTTACCTTTTGAATAATATAAACATTTTAAAAAAATCATACGTCAAAAATATCAATTACTTTAATTTTTTTCTAATTAGATTAAACACTTTCAATATAACAGAATTTATATCTTCCGATGACTTTGTAACAACAATTAATACGCCAAACAGTGAGGCGATCAAAATACTCCGGATTAAAATATCAACTATAGCAATGCGTTCTACCGGAATAAAATAGTTAAAAATGAATGTAACCGCACAAATGATTAAAACTTTAATAGTGTTCAAAGAAAACGGTTGAATTTTCATTTTAAATAGCAGGAAAAAATATCGTGCAGTATTAAAAGAGAAAACGGAGATTGCAGATGCAAGTGCTGCTCCGGTGATACCATAAATTGGAATGAATATCAAATTAGTTATCACCGCAACAAAGCCAAGTGCGATTAAAAAGATTAAATCATACTTATAATAAGTACCTAAAATTTCTCCGTTAATACCGGTGGCCATATCAAATAACTTACCTAATCCAATATAAAAAACTACCCACTTACCTTGAATATAAATATTACTATGCGGCATTATATGAAATATATTATCAATATTCACCCAGACGCCTATAAAAATAAGCGCGCCTATTATTAACTGATTAATGGAGGTTTTTTTATACAGTTTTTCCAATAACCCAATATCATTATTTTTATTTCCTTCCGATACTAAAGAAATTACGGATTGCGATAGCGATCTTTTGGGAATTTCTATCACCGTAGCAATAAAAAATGCAATAGTGTAAATACCTGTTTGTCCCAATCCTTTATAAGCGCTCAACATTAAACCGTCTATATTGGCAATAATCATGTTGCTGGCATTACCTAAAAATGAAAATCCTCCGAAAATTAAAAGCGCTTTTAAATATTTACTTTTAAAAACCGAAAAATTTGGTTTAAGAAACAACGCACCAAGTGATTTGGTATATAATAAAAGAGCTACCAGGCCAATTATATATGCAACCAATAAAAAATTTATAAATTCTCCAAAATTGAATAAACTATAGAAGTAGCAAATCAATCCGATTACTATAAACGTTCTAATTAATACTTCATTAATTAAATTGGGTAAAACAGGTTTTTGTTGTATGACAAGGTAAGATTTAAAAAGATTTATAAATAAAATTATGAAAGTAAAAGGCAAAAAATAATAAAAATAGTGAAGTAAGAGAGGTGCATTCTGAGAATAAATATTGAAGATTACATCCTTAAAACTTATAAATAAGATAGAAAACAGAGTAAATCCAAAAAGACTGAAAATGATCAGAAAGAATAAGAAACCATTATGCTGCTGCTTCTTGTTATTAAAATAAGGAAAGTATTTAGCAGGAATATTGATCGCGCCTAATGAAGCAAAAGTCGCAAATAAAAATGATACGCTTATCAATAGCCTAATTAATCCGATTTCAGAATCAGATAATATTAATGGATATAACCAAAGAGCATTAATATATCCAATGGCAAGCCCAAAATATATGATTATCAAATTCTTAAAGCTTTGACGTATTACTATTCCCATTTTTCAGAATCTTTTGTAAAGATTGTACGTGGTAAAATTTATAGAACGATTTCCTTTAGTATTTATAAATGTATTCTAAGTAAAAATATAATCCGGCAAGAAGATATATCGAATCACATTCAAAATAGAATTTAAAAAATCAATTAGTTAAACTACTAATTTAATAAGCCGAGAAAGATTACCGGATATTCATATTTAGAATTAGCTTTCCATAATTTATTATCTAAGTCAACATTCTTTCATACAATTCCATCAGTTTTTTATTTTGTTTTTCAAGATTAAATTTATCGACTATTTTATTTCCGGCATTTTGACATATTTTCCGATTAGTATTCAAAGCACTTATCATTTTATTTATATACTGCTTTATATTCTTCTCTTCGACTAGATAACCGTTTATTCCATCATCAATAAGTTCGGGAATTCCTGCGTGGAAAGTACTGATTACCGGTAGTCCCGTAGCCATTGCTTCCATTATAACATTCGGAATTCCCTCTTCATCTCCGCTTTCAGCGGTGATACTATGATGTAAAAATATATCGGCATCAACCATTATATTAAAAACTTCTTCAGGATTAACGCTTCCTAAAAATACTACTTTTTCATTAAGATTTAATTCTTTAGTTAATTTTTCGGCAGATTGCCTTAATGAACCGTTCCCGCCGAAAATTAACCTACAATTAGAATAATATTGTAAAAAATGTTTAAAGGCACGGATAGTATAAATATGTCCTTTTTTTTCTTCAAAACTCGAAATCTGAAGAAAATTAATTTGTTCATTGTTCTTAAATTTTTCAGCAACCGGTTTGCGGGTAACAAACTTATTTTCTACAGTTACTCCATAATAAATCACTGATAATTTGTCCGGATTTGCACCGGCATTCGTTAATTTTTGAGCCATATAATTAGAAACGGCAATAAGATGAGCATATCCAAATACATTTTGAATTTGACGTTTATATTTTTCATTTCTCAATAAAAAAGAAGCATCATAACCATGGAAAGAAACTAAGAGAGGCATTTTCATTTTAAAGGCTAACGGGAATATTTCCAATCCGGATGGTCCGTAATGAGCGTGGATAAATTTAATGTTATTCTCATTAATGATTTTTTTGAAGAAATTAATCTGTGAATAAGATAAAATAGAGTAACTACCGGTAACTTTCTTAAGTGCCCGGTACAGTCTTCCGGATATAGTTTTTTCTTTCGCAAATATTTTATAATCAGGCGTAGTCCCTATTACAATACTTTTATTTGATGTTAAAATGATTGGTACATAATTGGATTGAACTCCTTTAATTTGTCGATGAATAAAAGTATTCATCGGGAAATTAAATCTTTGAGTATAAATCCCAACTCTTGGTTTTTCCATGTAAATAAATTATAAAATACCTAATTAGTTAAAAGTAAAACAATAAATGGAAAATTATATATTATATTTCTTTTACAATTCCATTTTCGATCATATAATCCTTGCCCGATTTTTCACAATGTGAACGATTATTTTCGTCAAATTTCAATCTCTTCCCAGCTTCGCTTACCCAGCCGATAACCTTGGCAGGGTTTCCAACAACCAATGCATAATCCGGTACATCTTTTGTAACAACAGCTCCAGCGCCTACAATTGCTTTTTCACCAATA
>CAJXGP010000236.1 GCA_913053915.1 uncultured Ignavibacteriales bacterium
TCCACCTCAAGATTGCGACATTCTTATTAACGAACTAAATTTGTGAATATACCACTTTTAAATCGTATTCAAACTATGGGCCAAGAACTCTGATTTTATAGATCCCGAATAATTTATGGTGCTATACTTAAATCAATCCATATTTGGAATAGAGCCAAACAGTTTAATTCAATAAATAATTCAGCGGTGAATCAACGTTATTTTTTAGTTAAAGGAATTCTTTTTTCTAAAATATTGTCAATTAGATTATACTTTTTTGCTTCTTGAGAAGTTAGAAAGTAATCGCGGTCGCAATCTTTGGCAATCTGTTCAATGGATTTCCCGGTATGCTCAGCTAAGATTCTGTAAAGTGTATCTCGAGTTTTTATCATTTCTCTAGCATGAATTTCAATATCGGAAGTTTGCCCTTGTAACCCGCCGACCCAAGGTTGATGGATCATAATCTTAGAATTAGGTAAAACAGTTCTTTTACCGGCAGAACCGCCGGCTAACAAAATAGCCGCCATACTTGCAGCCATTCCGACACAAATAGTTGCAACCTCCGGTTTGATATATTTCATAGTATCATAAATTGCCAAGCCTGCGGTTACGCTTCCACCAGGAGAATTTATATAAACATTTATGTCTTTTTCGGAATCTTCCGCTTCAAGAAAAATCAATTGTGCAATTGTTAAACTAGCGATATGGTCATCTATAGCCGTGCCGATAAATATAATCCTTTCTCTTAATAACCGGGAAAAAATATCCATTCCACGTTCGCCGCGTCCCGTCTGTTCAATAACATACGGTACTAACTGGTTATAAATTTCATGATTTTTTTTCATTTAACTACCTCAGGTTCTTTATTTAATATTTCATCCGGATCAACTTCTTTGATAATATTCTTTTCTTTTAAAAATTTAAATAATTTTTCTTCTATAAGTTTTTCTTCAATGTCTGAGGATTTATAATAATCTAATAATTTGTCAACTGCAATTCCGTTTTTTTCAGATTCTTTTCCGGCTAATGTTCTTAATTCATCATCCGGAATCTCAATGCCTTCTTTTTCAACTATTGCGTGCTTAATGAAATACCATTTTATTCCATCTTCAGCTTTACTTTCCAAACTTTCAGCAGACTTAGTCTCATCAATGTCTTTATATCCGCGTAATTTAGTTTCCTCATCTTCCTTTTTTATTAATTCATTAAGATATTTTTGTATTATTGATTGAGGAGGGGGAAAATCATTGTTTTTTATTATCAAGCCGATAAGCTTATTGACGGTTAAATCATTCATTAGCTCATCATAATAATCCTGCATTCTTTCTTTTATACTATCACGTAAATCTTGTTCGTTGGAAATTTCATTTTTGGTAACTTTTTTTATCAGATCTTCGGTTAATTCAGCTTTAATAATTTTTTTTATGTCTTTAAGTTCAGCTTTATAATTGAAAGTTTCAATTACATTTGTTTCATTTTTATCGTCGGCATCTTGAGGTTTTTCTTTTGTAAAAGAAAAATTAAAATATTCGCCTATCTTTTTACCTCTTGCATTTTCAATTATTGTAGGCCGGATAGTGCTTTCGGTGAAATCCATTTGTAATGTGTGGGGCTTAATATCAGGAATTATGTTACCGTTATCGTCCATTTTGGTTAGTTCAACTACAATTAAATAATTATTATCATTGCCGATAATTCCGGTTGGTTCAGTTGTTCGATTTTCCTCTAGAATAGAATCAATCTCTTTTTGAATATCTTCATCCTTAACGACAAATTTAGGTATTTCGATTTCGTTTCCGGTATAGTTTTCAACATTAATTTCCGGATAAACTTCAAATTTAATTTTGAATGAAAAATTTTCTCCAGCTTTGAAGTTAACATCCATTAAAGAAGGCTTCCCTATTGGATGAAGTTGATTATCCTTAACTAATTCCCAAAACTTGACGGTTGCTATTTCCTGGGAAGCTTCAAATTCCAACGAATCGCCATACATTTTTTTTAGTAACGAAAAAGGAACTTTTCCTTTTCTAAATCCGGGGATTTGGATTTTTTTTACTTGTTCTCTAATTTCACTTTCAATGTTTGATTTTATTTCATTGTACTCATAGGTAACTTCCATCTCTTTTTCCGAAACAGAAATATCATTTATCTTATAATCCAAACCAACCTCTTCCTTTAATAAATAAAAATATTAAAATATATCAGTGCGAGAACGGGGACTCGAACCCCGACACCTTCGGGTACTAGATCCTAAGTCTAGCGCGTCTACCAATTCCGCCATTCTCGCAGTTATTCTCTAAAGTATTTATATCGTTTTTTTTTGTTATAAATTTGTTTATCTATTGTTAATAACGACATCATGGAATATCCAAAAAATGAATATTTAAAATAAACTTTTTATAATTTAAAACAAAGATTATTCAAAGGTTATGAATGAATAAACTCATTCGTCCCTTATTCGAATATATTTGATTTAAGGGTGAATTTTTTTTGAATTAAAATTTCAATATTTTCGTAATCAATTAAGTTGATTTTGTCTTTTATCTAAGTTTGTTGTAAAATGTTAACCATATTTGTATGAGGATAGATTAAGCTGGAATAATCGTGTGAAGGTTCATGCTTTTTAGAGCGACCTGTTATGTTAACCTTTTACCTTTACTGATTTTTTATCTTCGAAACCTACAAGGCTATTTCGTAAATTCTACCGGGGGTAGCGGTTTCTCGATAAAATTTTGCTAAGATTAGAACAAATTAGAGAATAAAATATAAGGAGTAGGAATGAAAGGATTATCTTACCGGATAAGTAAGGCAGGGTCTTTGAAAAATTTAAAACTTGTGGAAGAAGATTTGCCTGAAATCAACGATAATGAAGTTTGCGTAAAAATTAAAGCTATTGGAATAAACTTTGCAGATGTTTTTACGATTATGGGACTTTATCGCGCCGCACCTAAATTTAATTTTATACCGGGTCTTGAATTTTCAGGTGTTATTATTAAAAAGGGAAGGGATGTTTCTGAATTTCAAGTGAACGACAGGGTTATCGGTGTAATAAGATTTGGGGCATTTACTACACATATTATTATAGACCGACAACATTTAATTAAATTACCTTCCGAATGGACTTTTGAGCAGGGTGCCGGTTTTGTAGTTCAAGCATTAACAGCTTATTATGGTCTCGTACATTTGGGGAATATATCGAATAACCAAACAGTGCTGATACATAGCGCTGCCGGAGGAGTGGGGTTGTATGCTAATCGAATAGCTAAAAGTTACTCGGCTTTTACAATTGGTACAGTAGGAAATGCCTCAAAAACCGGTTTGTTAAAATCTGAAGGATATAATGAAATAATCGTTAGAAATAGGAATTTTAAAAAAGAATTGAAAAATAAATTGAACGGTAGGGCATTAGATATAATTATCGAAACAGTGGGAGGTAGAATTCAGAAAGATAGTTTTAATTTATTGGCTCCTACAGGTAGGATGATTGCTATCGGTGTATCAGGTTATGCCTCTCACGGGAACCGTCCCAATTATTTAAAGCTGCTTTTCCAATATATAACCCGTCCGGTATATGACACGTTAACCTTAATTGAGTCCAATAAATCAATACTTGGATTTAATCTTATCTGGTTATATGATAGGGTTGAATTATTACAAAATATGCTTGTTAAAATTGGAAAATTAAATCTAGGTAAACCTTACATCGGTTCAGTATATAAGTTTGAAAAATTAATTGAAGCTGTACGAACTTTTCAATCCGGCAGAACCACAGGAAAAGTAATAGTAAAAATCGAATAATAAAGTTTCTGAAAATTAGGAGTTTAAAGGACTCACAATTATGCCCTCCGACAATTTAAAATTTTCTGTTTTATCTGTTGAGAGGTGATGTTGTTTAATAAGACTGAGCTCGTTATTCCGGGCACATTAACTTCGCAGTGTAAACTCCGCAAAGGATCTTTTATCCAAAAAGTGAGTTCGAAATAACAGAACCTTTATTTTGCAGACATTTTATTTAGTCTTGATTTAATCTTAAAAATTAATCTGTCATTTAAAAGCTTATAATATTCGATTTGAAATTAGATAATTGTTATAAAAAAGATTAGGGAAAAATTTATAGACTAATTGTATTTGATTTGTACAAATCATATCTTTATAACTTGATAAAATTACTGAAGTTAGTATAATTCCGAATAAAGGATAAATGCAATCTAAATATACTTTACTTACAAGAACGGGCTTAAAACGATTCGATAATGAAGATGCAACCGGTATATTCGAACTTGATGGAGGGCTTTTATGTATCTTGTGTGATGGTTTAGGAGGAAATAAAGCGGGTGAAGTTGCTTCCAAACTAGCTGTTGAAACAATACATTCCTTTTTTATTGAAAGAAATGAAATCCATTATCTTGAGAGAATAAAACTCTCCATAATTGAAGCCAACTCCAAAATACTTGAAAAGGCTGCAAGTGAGTTTAACTTAAAAGGTATGGCGACAACTGTTGAGGCTTTATTCTTAAAAAATAACAACGCCTATTGGGGTCATGTCGGTGATTCTAGAATATACTCTATTAAGAAAGGTAAACTTAAGCAACTTACGAAAGATCATTCCTTAGTACAGAAATTGGTGGATGAAGGATTTCTGACTCTAAAAGAAGCGGAAAATCACCCAAATAGAAATATAATTATGAGAGCGCTTGGCGATAGCGCCGATATTGAAGTCGATATAAGTAAGTTAAAAATCAATG
>CAJXGP010000237.1 GCA_913053915.1 uncultured Ignavibacteriales bacterium
TTTCCGCTAAAAATCCGGTATGTGCCGGCAAAATGACAGTCCGTTGTTTGCGGTTTACCGTTTTATGAAATTCTAAATGAATATAAATATCTACATTTTACTTGCCAAATTTATTAAATTAAAAAATACATTTACAAAAAAAAATTAATAGAAAAATTAACAGATGAAGGTTATCGGGTAAATGATGAGATAACATTACTTCCTTCTCAAAAACTAGGCGATAAGATTTACGGCTTGGTTAACGTGTCGGTAGCAAATTTAAGAACGGAGCCTAAACATTCGGCTGAAATGGCTACACAATCATTACTCGGGAGCGAGTTAAAAATTCTTAAAAAAAATAAAAACTGGTTCTTGGTGCAAACCCCTGACAAATATATTGCCTGGATAGAAGCGGAAAGTTTAACTAGATTAAATAGCGAACAACTCTCCGAATGGAAAAAATCAGGAAGAGTTATTTTCACAAAACAATATGGATTTTCATATATCAACTCAAAGAGTGAATCACAACATGTTTCAGACCTTATAATAGGAGATATCCTGAAAAAAATTTCTACGGAAAGGCAATATACTAAAGTTGAATATCCGGATGGAAGAATAGCTTTTATTTCAAACAATGATATTTATGACTACTTTAAATGGCTGAAAAACAGGAAATTAACTGAAAACAATATTATTAAAACCGCAAAATCTTTTATGGGGATTCCCTACTTGTGGGGAGGAACTTCATCGAAGGCTTTGGATTGCAGCGGTTTTACCAAAACGGTTTTTTTCTTGAACGGTGTTTTATTACCCAGGGATGCATCTCAACAGGTGAATGTCGGTATTCCGGTTAATATAAGCAACGGTTTCAAAAATTTACAACCGGGAGATTTATTATTTTTTGGTTCCAAAGGAAGCACACAAAAAAGTGAAAAGGTAACACACGTAGGTATCTACCTGGGCAATAGCGAATTTATCCATGAGTCCGGGAGAGTGAAAATAAACAGTTTTGATAAAACGAAAAGTAATTACAGTGCTTACCGGCTTCGTCAATTATTAGGAGCTAAAAGAATCATTAATTCCGTTGGTAAAAACGGTGTGGTACCTTTGGCAAGCTCCATTTATTGAGTAAAATTAATACGCGGAAATTTCTTATTCGTACCTGAATTGAGCGATTGTTAATGTGAGTTTATTATTAACAAAAAATGTAGGAGATAAATGGCAGGAAAATTAAAGTTAAGATATAAACCTTATTTACTTGAATTAAAAAATGTATTTACCGTGGCTTCAAATTCAAGAAGTACTACACCGGTAGTATTAACTGAAATTGAATATGAAGGGATTACGGGGTTTGGCGAAGCATCTATGCCGCCGTACTTGGGTGAATCGCATGATTCGGTGTTGAATTTTTTATCTAAGGTAGATATTTCAAAATACGACAATGTTTTCGAACTGGAAGAAATATTAAACGATATTGATAATATTGCACCGGGCAATACTGCTGCAAAGGCTTCTATCGATATTGCTTTTCATGATTTAATCGGTAAATTATTGGGTCAACCATGGTATAATATTTTTGGGTTGGATAGGGAAAAAACACCTCATACTTCTTATACAATCGGTATTGATAAACCGGATATGATTAGGCAAAAAGTAAAAGAAGTATCCGGTTTCCAAGTATTTAAAGTCAAACTTGGAAAGGATAATGATAAAGAAATGATCAATATAATCAGGTCCATTACGGATAAACCGATTACTGTTGATGTAAACCAAGGTTGGAAAGACAAATATTTAGCTCTTGATATGATTAATTGGCTTCAAGAAAAGGGCGTTCTATTTGTGGAGCAGCCGATGCCGAAAGATAGGTTTGATGATATGGCTTGGCTCACCCAAGAAAGTACATTACCTACAATAGCCGATGAAGCGGTACAAAGAATTTCGGATATAGTGAAAGTAAAAGATATTTACGACGGTATAAATATAAAATTAATGAAGTGTACAGGGATGAGAGAAGCATACAAAATGATAATTCTTGCAAAAGCATTGAATATGAAAGTTATGATAGGTTGTATGACCGAAACTTCATGCGCTATTTCCGCTGCTTCTCAACTTTCGCCTTTGGTTGATTGGGCTGACCTGGACGGCGCTTTGTTAATAAGAAACGATGTTTTTGAAGGTACGCAAATTATTAATGGTAAAATAACCCTAAGCAATCTCCCGGGTATTGGAGTAAGTAAGAAAAATTAGTCATTTTTAAAATGATGAGTAAATTGTATCTGATTGGAACATCATGATTTATACCATAGCTTATTGATTTATTATTGATAAATTAATTATTAATTTTTTTTTTTTTTTTAGATTTAAAAAAGAATAAAAGGTAAAGGAAGATGACTAAAAATTTTGTATCCAACAAAGACTTAACAGTAAGGATGTTTAAAAGCAATTTTATGGAATCGCTTTCTAAAGTTCATCCTGCTGTTCCTGTTATTATTTATTTACCGGCTATTTTGTATTTCCTTTTTAGGACTATTTTTCTCCTTAATTTGTCTGCTGTAAATATAATTGTACTTATTTTATTAGGTATTTTTGTTTGGTCTATTACCGAATATACCCTTCATCGCTTCGTATTTCATTTTAAATTCAAATCAAAATTCGGTGAAAGATTACATTTTATTTTTCACGGTGTTCATCATGATTATCCCAATGATTCAAAAAGATTGGTTATGCCGCCGTCTTTAAGTATTCCTCTATCCGTTATTTTTTACTTTTTATTTGAATATGTTCTTGGTGCGAAATTAGTTTTTCCTTTTTTCGTGGGTTTTTTAGCCGGATATCTTTTCTACGATATGACTCATTATGCGATACATTATTTTAATATTCATAATAAATCTTGGTTAAAATTGAAAAAGCATCACATGAGACATCATTATCAAGACCCGTCCAAGGGATTTGGTGTCAGCAATACGATTTGGGATAAGGTGATTGGTACGAGTTTTGATACAAAGAAAAGTTAATGAGGCGTTTTTAAAAAGGAATCGTCCCGACTCTATTAGATTCCTTTTAGTCAAACAAGATGAATTGGGCTGCGCATAGTTAAAAATAATTTTAATATAATTTACAGGTTCTGTAAAGATGATTTCATTATCAAACCGGATAGCAATTAAATGAAGAGATTAACTCGAAATATTTTCTTCATTCTAAGTATTTTAATTGCCGGAAATCTTTTGGCGCAAAATTATAAAAACTTATATATCCGTGTAAATCAAGTTGGATTTTTACCTTCCGATTTAAAGACAGCGGTCATTTTCTCAAAACGTCCCATTAACAAACAAAATTTTACAATAGTAAATGAAAAATCAGGTAGGGTAGTATTCTCAGGCAAATTTGAGAAAAAAGTGGATACTTACGGAAACTTTAATTTCAATTACACTATAGATTTTTCAAAGTTAAAAACTGACGGTCAATACAATATTCTAATTGGAGGTAAAAAATCATATCCATTTAAAATCGGTCGAATGATTTATAACAATGTAGTTGATACTTTAATGTTGTTCTTCAGAGAACAGCGATGCGGACCGACTCATCCATTTCTTCATAAAGCCTGTCATCTTTGGGATGTAGTCCGATTAATCGGTGATCCCAGCCATCCGGGAGGCGTTGACGTTACGGGTGGATGGCATGATGCCGGTGATTATATTAAATTTCTTTCGACCACCGGCTTCACGACTTACATGCTGATGTTTGCTTATGAGTTTGATCCGGTAAAATTCGGGTTTGATAATAACCATAACGGTGTGCCGGATATTCTTGAGGAAGCAAAAATTGGTCTTGATTGGATGTTAAAGGCTAATTATTCAAAATATAAGCTCATAACACAGGTGCAAGATTTAAGGGATCATGAAGTCGGTTGGAGGATGCCTTCAAATGATACTTTACGATATGACCGGCCGGGATTTGTGGGTATGGGGAAAAATCAAATAGGTCTTTTTGCTGCAGTTATGTCGATGGCTTCCCGCATTTGGTCTAAAAAATTTAAATCATATAAATTAGCAAATAAATATTTAAATGCTGCTGAAAATCTATATTCGATCCGGAATAATGTTCCAAATATAGATAGTAGCGAATCAGGATTTTATCAAGATAAAACTTTTTTGGGAAAATTAGCGCTAGGTGCAATTGAGTTATATATTACCACTCATAAAAAGAGTTATTTATCGGATGCCGAAATGTATGCCGATAGTGCCGGTTCGGACTTTTGGTGGAGCTGGGGTAATATTAATTCTCTCGCAGATTATAGAATTGCTGAGTTCGCACCAAGGTTTAAAAAATATATTTATCAAAATTTGAAAAGTTTCAATACTAGAATGGACTCATCGGTTTTCAGGGAGGGTTTACCGTATTCATGGGGAACTACAAATTCATTCCTGGGTGTTGCGTTACAGTCTATTTTATAGATTAACCGGTAGTAAAGAGTTTGATTCTCTTGCTATTTTTCAACGCGATTATGTTTTAGGAAGAAATCCTTGGGGCTTGAGTTTCATTTATAATATCGGTTCAAATTTTCCAAGGCATATCCATTCTCAAGTTGCTTATTTCCATAATGGTTATCTACCGGGTGCAATGGTGGGTGGTCCTTCACCGCATAATGTTATTAAACAGTTTAAAATAAAAACATATAATTCCAAGTATTCAATATTTAACACAAAGTCGGTTGATTATTATGATAATAGATTCAATTACGTA
>CAJXGP010000238.1 GCA_913053915.1 uncultured Ignavibacteriales bacterium
AGAAATAATTTTTAAGTAAGCCTTCTTGTTCTCATTCATTCCGCAAAAGAACTTAGTCCATTCACTTCCTCAAAGGTGTTCTCTTTTATACCCAGAACGCAATTTTTTAACATATGAATCAATTTTCTCAAAGGTACTTTCTTTCTGAAGATTTTGTTGAATCAAAGAGGGAACATCCGACCGCAGCAGAAATTTCTTATAGCAAATCCGGGCCTTTTTCTCTAAGAGAGAAAATTCATTTTTAAGCAGATTTAAGTTGGCAACCAGCTTTTCAGCTTTGAGCTTTGTTTTCCCATCCTTCCTCTTTCCTCTTTCCCCGGTAATAGCAATAAGGATGGGAACGGATTTTTCAGCAGAAACAAAATCTATACTTTTAATTATTTTTTCCGGAGCGGGGTTCTGCCAGGAGGTTAAATAGACAAGAGCAAACGGTCGGCCACCGGCTCTATCCCCTTTCCAGGCAAGAGCGGCATCCTTCACTTGGGGAACTGAACCATAACCATATGAATCGGCAATATTTTCTCTGTTGATTACCTTTTTGAGCGAGGTTGAACCATCGCTATAGTTAATTCTGTATTCAGCCACCATTTCCCCTTTTTTATCCTTGGAGATATAGGCTCCCGTGTGCAAAAAGTAGAGTCTGCTTGCCCTGGAATTAACCTCAATCCCCTTTACCTCTTTAGGATATTGGTAGCCATAGTATCTGGTCCCTTTCAGAAAAATACAGGATTTATCCTTATTTTTATTCTGCTTGATAATACTAAAAGGGATATCCCGGAAACGTAACCTTCCCTGAGGAAAAGAGCGGATATTGTTTATCTCCGGATTAATAAATCCCTGGTTGGCATACGGATGTAAATCCACATTAAAATATTTTGTATTTTTGTTAATTGTATAAATTTAAATGTAATTGATTGTTTATGAGTGAATTTAGGGCTTTTTTTGAAAATTTAGACTTCTCCTTTGGACAAGACATTGTTCAAAAAGAGATTGTATTTTCAAATAACGAAGTTCTAACAAAAAAAGTAAAAAACAATATTTATTTATACAAAGCACCTGAAAATGTAAATACATCTTTCTATTTTTTCGACACATTGGATTTAAATGATGATGAATTGTTTGAATTAAAACGATATATATGGAATGAAGATAAAAGTGAGTTCTTTTTCTATCCAAATAGTGAAAACATAATTTCGCTATATTATGCTAAATCAAACCCTCTAAAAGACGAAGAAAAAACCAAAATAGCTAGTTTTAAAGGACAAGACAATGATGAAATTGATAAAATAAGAAAATGGAATTTTGAAACAGGCACTTTTTGGTTGTTTTTTGAAGAATTTACAAAAAAAATCAAAGAAAACGAGCGGGTTGATTATGTATTAATAAACAGACTAAAAGATTTAAAGGCTAAACTTTTGGGAGCATTAGGTCAGGACAAAACAGAAGAAGTTCAGGCATTAATTGACAGAACTTTATTTATCAAGTTTCTTGAAGATAATCATATTATAAATTCATCTTTCTATGATTATTATTTTGATAATGAGAATATTACATTTAAACACTTATTAGCTGAAAATAAACCTGAAAAAATTAATCTGCTTTTTGAAAAAATTAATGAAATTTTTGATAATGTTTTATTTAATACACCCCATATTGAAGATCAATATATTGTTATATCATCAAAATATATTTATAATGCAATAAGTGGAGAAGTTAAAGGACAATTATCGTTATTTGATTTTCAGTTTAATATTATCCCAATAGAATTCATTAGTCATATTTACGAAGTATTCCTTGAAGACAAACAAGCGAAAGAAGGTATTTATTATACACCTCCAAAACTTGCTCAACTTATAATTGACGATACAATTACAAAACAAGGCAAAGTGCTTGACCCGGCTTGCGGTTCGGGAATGTTTTTAATTTTAGCATTTCGAAAAATGTTAAATGACATTAATTCGTCAAATAACAAAAATGTATCTGAAAAAATAAAAGCAAGACTAAAATTATTAAAAGAGAACATTTTTGGTATTGAGAAACAATATACAGCTTGGAGATTAAGTATTTTTGCTTTATACTTAGAAATATTTAATGGGTTACATCCTGATGATATAAAAGAATTTATTACTCAAAAAATAAAAAATGGAAATATTAAAATATTTGAAGATTTTTCATCAAATATAATAAATGGTAATTCTCTTGAAGTTATAAAAGATAAAATACATTTTAAAAATAAAACCTTTGATTATATAATTGGTAACCCTCCTTTTTTACAAGTTTCAAAAAGTGATGATGAAATTGAATTCTTTAATAAATACAAATTAATTATTAACAATAAGGAATATTCTGCAAAAAAGATTATTGGAAGAAAGCAAATTTCACAAGCTTTTATGCTTAAAATAAAAGATTGGGCAAATAATAACACAAAATTTGGGTTTGTATTGAATAGTTCAAATTTTTATAGTGAAGGCAAATCAATAAATTTTCAAGAGTTCTTTTTTGAACATTATCAAATCAAGAATTTTTATGAGTTATCAAGAGTAAAGAAAATACTTTTTAACAAAGCAAGTGAAAGTGTTATTGTTGCGATTTTTAATAACAAACAAGTTGCAAACAATACATTAAATTATTATCCTGTTGATTTAGAATTATTTTCTGAAACTTTTAATATCCTTGTAATAAAAGAAGACAATAAGATCGAAATAAAACAGCAAGAACTATTAAATAGAAATATTACGCTAAGAGCATTGCTTGTTGGCAACGAATTTGATTTATCTGTAATTAATAAAATAAGAGTTAAAACTATTCTATTAAAGGAATTTACAAAAATTAAAACTAACAATAAGAAAACAAATTATTATGTAAGAGAGGGATTAAAAGTAGTTGGAGAAAAAGCTATTTCTAAACATTACAATTTGACAAAAAACGAATGGAATAGTTTAAATCGAAACGAACAGTTAAACTATTTCTCAACTTTTAAACAAATATATCTTAATAATGAAAAAAACAATATTTTTAAAGTAAAATTTATACAACCTCGGAATTTATTCGCATTTCAAGTTATTGGACAAAGTGGTTTTATGAAAAATGATATTTCTTTAATAGAAAGATCAAGAGATGTTGATATATACAATGGAGATAAAATACTATGGGCCAGAATAGGAAGTAGTATAAAGGCTTGCTATGTTAAACAAAAATTATACTTTGATTTTGATATACACGTAATTAAAATAGAAAATCCAAATTATTATAATATTATTACTGCAATTCTTAATTCAGATATAGTGAATTATTTAGTAAATCATTTATTTAGAAAAAGAGTAACGGGTTCTTTTCCTAAGATAAGTAATCAAGATATACTTAATATTCCTATTCCATCTGAATTAGATAATGATTTAGCCCAAAAAATATCAAAAATAAGTCGGAAATTAACTGATGTAGAATTAAAATACGAAGGCAAAATAAAAGAAGAATTAAATGAATTAATATATGATTTATATGACTTAAATTATTTGGAACGCCAAAGAATAAAAGATTTTTTTGCACCGAAAAGAAAGGTTAAGCCAAATGATTTGGAAAAATATAAAGAAACATTGCTTTATACTCTTGAAATGTATTTTGAGAATAAACCAAAGATTGAATATTCTATTGATTTAAATTTTGGTTTTAATATGATAGTTATAGGTGTGTTTTTTAATAATAAAGCCGAAATGCCTAAAACGGAGAAAGTCTTAAAGTTTAGAATAAATGAGATAATGCAACAAACTAATAACAATCTGTTTGCAATGAGAGAGTTTTTATTCGGGAAAGACTGTATTTATATAATTATAGACAGGCAATTAAAGAATTGGACAGAAACAAAAGCTTATGAGGACGGTAAATTAATTTTAAAGCACCTGAGTTAATGAGATCGTACATTAAATTACCACCGGTTAAACCAATGCCTGATAGTAAACTTAGGACAAGGCAGTTTACAGATTATATGTGGATAAACTATGTTAATCACATAATATTGAGATATTACAAAGAGGTTGATACCAATGAAATCAAATTAATAATTAAAACTGAATTAAGTAAACAACAAGCAAAAATTGAAGATAAAATAAAAGAACATATATATAGTTGGATCAAAAAAGACAAACGTATTGGACTTTGGGAGTTTATACTAACCTTAGAGTCAAAATCTGATAGTTTTAAGGGGTTCTATGATATGAAATTTTCGCATAGTCAATGGAAAAAATATTTTGTATTTGAAGCAAAAAATCTTGGTAAGATAAAGACAACAAAAAGTTATACTTTGATAAATGAATATGTGTATGTTAATACAAAGGACAGAAAAGATGGAGGAATGTATAGGTTTATGACTAAAAAATATGCTACAAAAATAAATTTTGGTGGAATGATTGGGTTTGTGGTTGGAGAAGTTAAAGGAAATATTATCAAAGATTTAACAGATAAAATACAATCGGTTTATAGAGGGAAAATAAATGGAAAATTAATTGATATGAAAATTGAATTAAGTTCAATAGAAGAAAACGAAAATACATTTACGACTTTTCATTTAAGAAATGGAGAAAAATTTAATCTTTATCATATATTGATGTATTTTAACTAATAATGAACACCGCCAGTGCCTAACAATTAGCGTTCTGATGGCCGGGACAACCCAATCTGAACGTGGTGTTGACAGCCTGTCCCGGCTTTTTCGGGAAAACCGACA
>CAJXGP010000239.1 GCA_913053915.1 uncultured Ignavibacteriales bacterium
TTCCGCCGACACGTGTGAATACTTGATTTTCCAAAACATGAAGTAGTTTAACCTGTAAATCCAGCGGGAGTTCGCCGATTTCGTCTAAAAATAAAGTACCGCCGCTCGCCAGTTCGAACTTTCCTTTTTTCATACTTACTGCGCCAGTAAAAGCACCTCGTTCATGCCCAAAGAGTTCGCTCTCTAATAAATCATGCGGAATAGCCCCACAATTAATTTCTATAAAAGGCATTTCTGCTCGGCTACTCAAATAATGAACGGCATTTGCAAACAACATCTTCCCGGTTCCGGATTCACCTTCAATTAAAACAGTTGCCGATGTCTGTGCAACTTGTCCAATCAATGTCATTAAAGATTTCATTTTAGGATTAACAGTAATTATTTCATTGAATCCTTCATATTTTCTAATCCTTTCCTTAAGAGTTACGTTCTCTTCCAACAATTTACCGAGTTGTAATAATTTTGTAATAATAGCGTCCAGTTCGTCAATTTTTATCGGTTTTGTAATATAATCATTAGCACCGAGTTTCATTGCTTCAACTGCATTTTCAATGCTGCCGTAGGCTGTCATAATGATTACAGGGATTATTTTATAATTTTCTTTTATCCAGTTTAAAAGTTCCAGCCCATCCATTTCAGGCATCTTAAAATCAGCTAAGACGAGATGAACACGATTATTATTTATTAAATCCATTGCTCGTTTACCGTTTTGAGCCGGAAGCACATTATAATTGGATTTTAAATGTAAACTTAAAGCTCGCCTTTCTTTATCTTCGTCGTCGGCAAGAAGTATTGTCACTTTTTGTTCGTTCATATTACACCTCTATATTTTTAGGAAAAGAAATAATAAATTCGGTTCGATTAGCGAGAGAATTAACGTCAATAGTTCCTCTCAAACTGGTAACAAAATGGTGTGTAATAGAAAGTCCGAGTCCGGTTCCTTCTTCTTTCGTTGTAAAAAACGGGTTAAAAATATAGTTTAATCTTTCTTTTGGTATACCAATTCCATTGTCTTGAATTTTAATTATTATTTTACCATTCATATTATGTGAAGAGAAGTTTACCTTTCCTAGAGAATAGTTAAAATTTTCATCCCTTTTACAACGTTCAACGATTGCATCAATGCTATTAAAGGCCAAGTTTAGTAAAACCTGATAGAGAAGGCTCGGATCAGTTTTGAGTTTAATCGATTTTTCGCATTCACAAGTAATTTTAATATTATTTTTATTTTGAATTTCAATTGCAGTTATAATTTTACTAAATAACGTTCCCACTCCCACAACTTCAAATTTCACTTTCAGGTCTCTCGATAATTTTAAGAAATCTTTTAATAGATTATCAAGCCTATCAACTTCTTGTACTATAAACTCCAATAATTCATTATTTTCATCAGTTTTTAACCCCCCTTTTTTAATTGTTTGAGCGGAAACAGATATAGTATTTAACGGATTTCTAACTTCATGAGCTATCCCTGCAGTCATTTGACCTATTGCCGCTAATTTCTCCAATCTAAATTCTTCTTCCTTTCTTAGTTGTAAATCCTCAAAGATTTTATTTCGATTGTAAGCAATGACTATTTCGTTAGCCAGTATTGTAAGCCTTCCCAGTTCATCATCAGTAAACTTACTTTTATATTTTTTTTGAGAAAGAAATAGAAAAGCTAAAATTTCATCGTTAAAGATTAATGGTAGAATTATCTCAATTTTTTCTTTTTTCAACATATTTAAAAAGGCCGGAACAATTTTCTCTAAATCAAATTCGTACAGTTCAACTGCCCTTTTATTCGATAGGAAAAAATCTTTAATCTTATCAACAAGATTAGAATTGATAATATCATTTCTGTTTTTGAGATTATAATAATTTTTATCTTCATCCTTTAAATAAAGAGCAATCTCCCGGACTAGGAAATTATTTTTAATAAAATTAATAACTTTAGTCAATAATTCCTTTTGTGTTAAGTATTTTTGTAACTCAATATTTAACTGTGAAAATTTATGCATGTATTTTGCTCTATCTTTTACAAAAACTTTATCCAACAATTTTTGGATTTTGGTTTCCAAGGGTTTTATTAAAGATACGAGCAGAAGAATTATAAATGCCGAAATAATAAATGAATTGACACGAAAAACTTTGTTTATAGTTTGACTTAAAATATTAACAACTATAAAATAGACTGATAAAATAAAGGTGTATATAATTGAATAGGTAATTCCGCTTCGTAAAACATTTCTAGCATTAAATGTTTTAAAATGAAGCAAGATGTAGAGAAAAAAAATATTTACTGCTAGAGCGCATATCGTATTAAGAAAATAAGCTGAGAACACAGAAGTCAAATAAAAACGGAAAATATTTATCAAAAGAAAATATACTATGATAACAATAAAACCGGTTACTAAAAAATAGGTTTGATTTTTCTGCTTGATAGTCCTAAGCTTTGGAATTTTTCTTATTAAAACGGTGGTACCCCAAATCAGGTATAGCACAGTAATAATAAGCTGAAGGTTGAATAAGAGCTCATTAGTATAGCTTAATTTATAAAAATATCCTATTCTTTCATTTTGTAAATGAATTATGCCTATCTTAAAATTCGGAAAAGAAAGTATCAAAAAAATTATGGGAATGAAAAATAATAAGATATAGAAATAAACTTTACTAGCTATTTTGGCAGTTGGAATAGGAAAATTGTAAGCAATTGCTACAAAGAATGATGGAAGTAAAAATATTACTCTATATAATATTTGAGCTCCAAACAATGCTTCGGAATATTTTGATGTAGTTAGAATTAAAATTTCGGAAAGATTCCAAAGTACAAAAACCATTACAAATGCAGCAAACCAGCGGTTTATTCTGGATCTTGGATTATCCAGAAATATAATAAAAGCTATACTAATATTTACAGTAAACGCTAATATTGATGGTAAAGAATAAATATTCATAAAAATAATTTAATATTTTTCTTATCAATTAATATAAATTGCTTATCTATTAGTTATTAAAGAAGCCTTTATTTAATAATTTTCTGCCGGTACTTTGCTAGAGAATTCGGGAGGATAGTTGTGTAAAAAATCTTTAATTTGAATCATCTCAATTAGATTTCCGTTTTCAATTACCGGTAGTTCCTTTTTCTTATAAACTATCATTAATGCCGCTACTATCAAAATAAGCATTTTAGAATAAATATATTCCAAATGAGTAGCTACACCATTGTCACAAACAGAAAAATAAATTTTATCTCTTAATTCTATCGACTTTTGAAAAAACAAATATTTGTTAGACTTTTGAATTTTTTTGTCTTCAGAATAATAAAGAACTTGTTACAAAATGCCGACATACCCTCATATAAATATATATGAAAATATAAAAAATCTCGGACATTAAATAGATGTAAAAAAAGGTTAACGAGTATGATTTATTATTGTAATAATTGTTGGAAAGAAATAAAAGCAAACGATAAAACTTGTCCGTTTTGCAGTTCGAATCAAAATAACCTTGAACAAGAATCTTTTTTACAAAAACTAATCAGAGCATTAAATCATCCTGAACCGGAGACACCAATTCGTGCAGCAAATATTCTAGGGAAATTAAATGCTTATGATTATTACCTTAATTGAGCTAGTATTAATGTAAGCTTAATAAAACTATGTCATTTTATAATGAACTATTATATTTTTGTTTATATCTTTCAACACTTTTATTTATTGTTTCGTAAGCATCTTCTTTACCGAGAAATTCACTTACTTCAACTTCTTTATGTTCCAATTTTTTGTAGTCTTCAAAAAACCTTTTTAATTCGACCATTGTATGTGGGGGCAATTCTTCTAATGAGTTAATATAATTAACCGCCATATCATTCCTCGCAACCGAGATTATCTTTTCATCTTTTTCGCCGTTATCGAGCATATGCATCACACCAATGACTTTACTTTCAATGATGCAAAGCGGATCCACTTCAATAGAGCAAATTATCAGTATATCCAATGGATCGTTATCATCGGCTAAAGTTTGTGGAATAAATCCATAATTTGCCGGATAATGAACGGATGAATATAAAACTCTGTCAAGTCTTAATAATCCGCTTTCTTTATCCAACTCATATTTCCCTTTGCAGCCCATCGGTATTTCGATAACACCATTAACATAACTCGGTAGTTCTTTACCCGCAGTAATCGAATGCCACGGGTGTTTATTATTTGTTGTTTGCATTGTTAATTCCTATCTATTTTATTATAAAATGGGGTATATCTAAAAAAGTTATTTTGAAACCTTCGAATTTTGAATATTACTAAAAATCAAAGCTTCTTCACATGAGAAATACTTTTTTAGAAGAGACCTATTATTAATACCTAAAAAGTAAAAATAATAAAAGTGTTACAAAACATTCATTTTTGAATAATTAAAAAAATTTTGTCAAACCAACACTTTTTTCAGATGAAAAATACAAAAATTTTCGGATATAAAATAAAAAGAATCGGCACTTTATCTATGAAAACAAATCCGATTGACCACAGTAATTTATTTAATAAATGTGCAATGGATCAAAAGATTATTACTGTGAAGCGACTTTTAGACTATGCAAATATTAACCTTATAACATAACATAGTTTTTTTACCATTCTGAGCGTTCGGAAGATGTGAAAATCCTTTCGTTTTTGGGACAAAATCGAGAATTAAAAAACAAAGTTTTCCCCCTCTCATTCTTCAGAATAG